>JAAUQQ010000028.1 GCA_012032745.1 Synechococcales cyanobacterium RM1_1_8 | reverse complement strand
TCAAGGAATATTTGAATTATCTAACTTACGTTACTAAATCGAGGAAGGTTTGAGATAGAAAGTCGGGCGACCGGGAATCAACAATCTATGAGAAATATTCTCAAAAAGCATTTCTTGACATTATTATTATGCTGCCTTCCCTGAAAGAACAAAAAACTATTACTGAAAGAATAAAAGTTGCTTTTTCAGCTATTGAATCAGTGCAGGATCAATACAGAGATGGGCTATCTGATCTATCTCAACTCGACCAATCCATCCTCGCCAAAGCCTTCCGAGGCCAACTCGTCCCCCAAGACCCCACCGACGAACCCGCCAGCCACCTCCTAGCCCGCATCCGCACCGAACGCCAAACCGCCGCCGCCACCAAAACCGCCAAGAAAACCAAACCAAACCACCCCCAATAAACCCATGTCCAAAAACCCACCCCTCACCAAACTCCTCACCAAAGCCAGCAAACTCAAACAAAAAGACGAAACCTGGGAAGCCACCATCCAACTGGGCCGCATCTGGATCACCCCCCACCGCAACCCAGCCTACCGCCCCCACATCACCCTCCTAACCCGCCCCACCGGAGCCATCCTCACCAGCCAAACCCAACAAACCCCACCCACCCCCAGCGCCACCGATTTATTTTGGCTAGAAGGGGCGATCGAAGGGATCTTGACCTACTACAACCACCATCACAGCCCCGAACAAGGCCGGGTACAGCCCGCCAAACTCACCCTGAGCGTCAACACCCTGGGAGCCAAAAACCAACTTAAATTGCGCCTGCCTGCCTATTTTTAGACTGAACACAACCGGCATAGTCAATGTTAGTCCAATTCACGCTAGTCCAATCCACGCTAGTCCAATCCACGCTAGTCCAATCCACGCTAGTCCAATCCACGTTAGCCCAATCCATCCCCTTCACCCTCCCCACCGTCGAAGCCTTCCAGCTCCAAGGCAAAATCCTCGGCAGCATCTTCCTCCTCCTCTGGGGCCTCGAACTCCTCGACTCTCTCTTTTTGCGCGGCTACCTCAACCGCTTCGGCATCTACCCCCGCCAAGCCAGGGGACTCCAGGGCATTTTTCTCTATCCCCTGCTCCACGGCGACCTCAAGCACCTCGCCGCCAACACCATGCCCCTGATGATCCTGGGCTGGTTCATCTTGCTCTCCGGCGTGCCCGCCTTTGCCCTGGTGACCGGTGTGGTTTGGCTGGTGAGTGGCCTTGGCGTCTGGCTGCTGGGCTCGCCCCGCTCCAATCACATTGGGGCCAGCGGCATTGTCTTTGGCTATTTGGGCTTTTTGGTGGCGCGGGGCTATTTTGATCGGAGTTTTGGGGCGATCGCGATCGCCGTCATCGTCGGCCTCGCCTACGGCAGCTTGATCTGGGGCGTCTTGCCTTTCCAGCGGGGCAAGTCCTGGGAGGGGCACTTGTTTGGCCTGATCGGCGGCGGCTTGGCGGCTCGCTATTGGCCCGAGATTCTCGACTGGTTTCAGTTCTACGTGCAACAATTTGGGGATCAAGTCCCAGGAAGCTGAATCCCAAAGCTATCGCGGCGGTGGAAGTCGGCTTCGGGGCCGGTGTGGGCGATCGCCCAATAGCTGATCCGGCCCGACTCTGTTTCTGACTCAGCCCGCTCCTCAATCACAGTTGTCAAGCCAACCTCTAGGGCCTGATCCGCTGCGACAATCTGGCTCAAGTCCAGGTCCAAGTCCAGCGTACAAAAAGACTCGGTCACCATGACCGTGAACGGCAGCGCACCATAGGCTAGCTCCGGCGTCAGGCCCTCGCGATAGCCCGACAGTCGATAGACATTCCAATCCCCATTGGGGGACAGGTTGAATTCCCAGTAGCCCGGCTCTCCTTGAATCCCCAGGAAAAACTCAAAACAGCTCCGCTGCCACAGCTGATTGCGGCGCTGGGCCAGGGCCGTGAGTCCCGGCAGCTTGACGGCTGCCACATCGCCCGCCAGTTTGTAGGACAACTGGAGGCGATCGCCCCTACGCTCAAGCTCACCCGTAATTTCAATGGCGGGGTGCAATTCATCAAACGATTCAAGCTGAGATAAAACCAGCGTCCGCTCACGCATCAGGTCAACCATTATCGTAAAGACTCAATTAACTGCTTTAGCGTCGCCTCTTGGGCCTCAATGCTCTCCACCAGCTTGAACTGCACCCTAGCCCGGTTGAGGTTATGGCGAGGATGCTTAGCCTTGAAATAGACATTGCCTGCAAGATGATCCGTGAAAAAACGCAGGCCCAGCTCAAAGGTAATTAAGCGAATAGCATCGTAGAGATAATAGTAGTCATTCTCCGTCAAAAACGCCCGCGCCACCGAGAGATAGCCCTTCAGCATCGCCGCCGCTAGATCCGGCTCAAAGCTTACAGCATCTAAGTCCTCCGTCTCTTCGCCCAAGGGGTTGCAGCCCGATCGCAAACAATCCCCAATGTCGTAATGAATCAGCCCCGGCTTGACCGTATCCAGATCAATCAAACTCACTGCCTGGCCCGTAGTGCGATCGATCATGACGTTATTGATCTTCGGATCGCCATGCATCAGTCGCATGGGCAACTTTCCCTCCGCCTTGGCCTGTTCCAACACCTGGGCGAGGTTACGCCGAGCCTCCACAAAGGCCAGACATTGCACCAATTCGGCAGTGCGTTCAGCCTTGCTTTCGGACAAGACCGCATCGTATTGCTCTAAATATCTCGGCGTAATATGGAAGCCCTCCAGGGTGTCTATCAAATTCTCCGTTGGCAGGTCGCTGATCAGGTTGTGGAACATGCCCAGGCCATAGCCAATCTCCTCCGCATGGCGAGTATCTTGAATCGTATCGTGGGTGATTGAATTGTCTACAAAACTAATCGCCCGCCAAACATCCTCGCAGTCCTGGCAATGGTCGCCGTCATCCTGGGTGAGCAGCAAGCGGGGCACGTCCCAGCGGCGGCTGGGGGGCTGGCGAGTGAGGCGATCGCGCACATGCTCACTAAAAATCCGCATATTCCGCATCACCCCCAGCGGATTGGTAAACACCTGGGTGTTGATGCGCTGGAGAATGAAATAGGGCTCCGGCGCATCGTCCAGCAGCACCAGAAAGGTGTCATTGATATTGCCGCTGCCAAAGGGCTGAACCTCACGGATGCTGCCGCTGCGGACAAATTGCTGGGCGATCGCGATGGGCGGCAGGGGGGAAGCCATGGGCAAAGATCAACCGGAGAGGCGAGGGTGTCCTTATTTTAGAGCTATATTTGCGATGGTTTGTTTCGCCCAGGAGCGATCGCCATGGCCGATCCCACCCCAGATCCCACAACCCCCAGCAGTTCCCCAGCCCCGAAGCCCTCCATCGGCGGCCTGCTCAAACAGGTTGCCAAAGTCGCAGGCCAGGCCCAGACAACGGCCAAAGCCAGTGGCGCGACCCTGGTGGAAGCCCTCAAAGATGGCACTGCCCAGACCGCGAACCGCACCGCCCAGACCACGGTAAACCTCGCCCAGCAAGCGGGCGCAATAGCCCAATCCGCAGCGAGCGCCGTCAGTCAAAACCTCAGCCAAAATCTGGACTCCAACCGGTTGCCCAACCTGGGCCAAAAATCTGGTGCCAGCGCTGGGCCAAAATCTGGGCCAAGTCTCGCAAATCACCACCCAGCGCCTTGGCCAAACCCTGCGCTACATCCACGAGAACCCCTTGCTCAAACGGGCTGCTGGTGCCGTCCCCGCCAACTGGCTGCTCGACATTGCCCAGCAGGTGGATCGAGACCAAGCCGCCGCCGCCGTCGAGCGCCTCCGGGCTGCCCATCCCCAGGAGTCCCCAGCCCAACTGGCCCATCGCCTCATGGTGCAAAAGACGCTCCTGGCCAGCGGCATGGGACTGGCCAGCAACCTGCTCCCCGGTGCAGCCACGGCTCTGTTTGCCCTGGATCTAGCGGCCACCGTTGCCCTCCAGGTGGAGATGATTTACCAAATTGCCATGATCTACGGCCTGGATCTGGCCGATCCCCAGCGGGAAGGGGAAATGCTGGCGATTTTTGGCCTGGCCATGGGGGGACAAAAGGCTGCCCAGGTGGGAGCCACCTACCTGGCCACCGCCGGGGTGAGCGCGATTTTTGAGTCGATTCCCGTGGCTGGAGCGCTGATCGGGGCGAGTACCAATGCCGCGCTGAACTATGCGATCGGCTATGGAGCCTGTCGCTTCTACCAGGCCCAAGTCAATGATGCCCAAGCAACACCGTTGGATTCTGAAGCGGCCCTGTTGCAGGCGGAACAAGCCGGGGAAGAATACCTGACCCGCAGCCTAGAGCAGCAGCGCATCATGGATCAGCTCCTGGCCCATGCCCTGGTCATGGCCTATCCCGAGGAGCAGTGGGAGGACATTCCTAAGGCCCTGGCTGCCTTGGGTGAATCTTTGGCCCTGGAGCCTGAAGCCCGAGCGGCGATCGCCCCAACGAAAATCACCCCAACGGTCCTTGCCCAGCAAGCTGCCGAAGGCATCGCCCAGCGCCTCCAGTCCCCCGAGCCCCTGGATCAGCTCCTGGCCCAGCTCGATCCCGACTATGCCCTGCCCCTGGTGGCCCGCTGCCAGCGCCTCGCCCAGGCCGATGGCGAAGTCACCGCCGAGGAGCAACGGCTGCTGGATGGGCTCAAGGCTCAACTGGGCTAGGGTTGGATTTACTGATGGGCTAGGCCACTGAATCGGGATCGATCCCCAGTTCCCGCAGCCGGGCTGCGAGGCGATCGCCCCGCTCCCGTTCCTGGGCCGCCAGCTCATGGCCTGTCGGCAACAGCTTCCCAGACCCATCCCACCAGCGCAGCCAGCGCTGCTCCTGATTGTCGTAAAACCCCTGCCAAACCCCCAGCTCAATCCCCATGGGCTCAATCACAAACCGCCCTTGGTCATTGGGCTGCATGGCCTGATAGCTGCCGCCCACCAGTTCGTACAGTTCCAGTTCGCCAGTGTTGATGACATAAATGCCGTAGTAGGGAATATGAATAATTTGCTCATAGACCCAAAACTTGCCCGGCTTGGTTGATTTCCCACTGTTTGCGGCGGTGGCATGGGCTGTGCGTAGGAGAGGTGTGCGATCGCGCTCCTCAGCCCCATCCCCGCTAGCAAACTCCAGCGCAACCATCGGCGCAATATACTCCCGCCACAGCACGTAGGAGCGACGTATTTGCCCCTCCAACAACGGCGGCACATTCGGCACATAAAACCAGTCCGGTGCCTCAGCGCCCCGTTCTGGCGGCTCGGCTGCGCGCCAATAAATACCGCAATCTTGGCCAATGGCATAGTTCCCATCAGGGTGCAGTTGCCGCAGCACCGGAGCCAAAGAATCCGTCAGCAAAATGCTCTGGGGATGTTCCTGGAAGTTCTTTACAAACGTCCCGTCCGACTCAGGTAGCTGGGTGTGGTCGGGAAAGGCACGAAATTCGACTGCTGCATCGCTCATGGGCTCTGGGGCTCTGGGCGGATATGGCTTACCGATCCAACTATAGCGCAGTAGCTATAACGCGCTGGAATCGAGGCTGTCTGCTTCTTCGGGGGTTTGGGGCAAATGGATACCGCACTCCTGCTTCAGGCCTTGGAAGCGGGTATCGCGCTCATCGTCATCGGCAGCGCTCAGGGGGCGGCTGGAATGCCAGTCGCCAACCGTGACATAGCCCTGATCGAAATAGGGATGGTAGGGCAGGTCATGGTGGATCAGATATTGATAGACATCGCGGGAGGTCCAGGTGAGAATCGGCAGCAGCTTATAGAGGCCATTCTGGAGGCCGATGGGCTGGAGGCTGTTGCGGTGGCCCGTCTGCTGGGCCCGCAGCCCGGCCAGCCAGGCCTGGGTGTTTAGCTCCCGCAGCGCCCGCTGCATCGGCTCTACTTTGCGAATGTGGTCATATTGATTCAGGGCTTCCACGGTGCCCTGCTCCCAGAGCCGCCCGTAGCGAGCTTCCATGTGGGCTGGGCTGAGGGGCGATTGGTAGGCTTTGAGATTGAGCTGGAGGCGCTCGGTGAGCTGATCGGCGAAGCGGTAGGTCTCCGCTGGCAGATAGCCCGTATCCACCCAAATCACTGGGATTTCTGGGGCGATCTGAGTGACCATGTGCAGCATCACGGCGGACTGGATGCCAAAGCTCGTGCTCAGGGCTAGCCCCTGACCGAAGGTTTCGACGCCCCATTGAATCAATTCTTCCGCGCTGGCCTGGGCGTAGGTCGCATTGAGGCGTTCCAGATCGAGCGGCTCCAGATCGAACGAGGATGGGGGTTGATGGGGGGAGGAAGTGGGGATCCGGTCAGCGGTGGAAATGCTGGACTGCCGGGGCGATGCGCCTGCCATACCTGTTAGTCCTGAATACCAACATTGCTGTACCAGCATACAGCGTCAAAAGGGGACAAGGGATTGTAGGGTAATCCGCTCGCCCCGTTGGGGGTGGGTGAAGCTGAGGGTCTGGCTGTGGAGGCAGAGGCGATCCCCAGGGGCGGGCGGTTGGGGTTGGCCTTGGGGATCGCCGGGGCTGGGGCCATAGAGGCGATCGCCCAAAATCGCCAGCCCCAGCCCTTCAGCAGCATGGACCCGGAGCTGATGGCTGCGCCCGGTGAGGGGTTCAAAGCGAATGCGGCTGAGGCCCCAGGTGCGCTCTAGGACGGTGAAGCGGGTTCGGCTGGGTTTGCCGCGATCCCAGTCCACCCGCTGGCGGGGCCGGTGTTGGGGATCGGGGGCTAGGGGCAGATCGATGTATCCCTCCGAGAGCATGACGCGGCCCGGGAGTAGGGCTTCGTAGCGCTTGAAGATTTGTTGCGATTGAAACTGGATTTGCAGGGCGCGCTGGCTGGCGGCATCTTTGGCCAGGAGCAAAATGCCCGAGGTGGCTTGGTCCAGGCGGTGGACGGCCTGGAGGTGATGGTGTTGCAGGCTTTGTAGCAAGCTGCCTTCGGGATCGCGCCGCTGGCCCCGGAGGCGACTGAGAACGCTGTCTTGGTTGTGGGCGATCGCCCCGGCACGGAGAGCAACCCAGCGGGCTTCTCCAGGGCAATCAGCCAGGCATCTTCGTAGAGAATCGGTAGGTCGAGGGCGATGGACTGAGTTTCTGAGCCAATGTCAGAGCTGATCGGCTGGGCTGGGCTAGGGGGTGAAGTCTGCGAGGTCTGCGAGGTCTGCGAGGTCTGCGAGGTCTGGACCAGCATTTCTGACCTGGCTGTACTGTCCAGTGCCTCTGACCTGGCAGGCTGTTTTGCTTGCTCCAGCCCGCCCAGCAAAAATCCCATCAGCGGCTGACAGCGTTCTACACAGGCTCCGTAGAATTGGCCAGGCTGTTTTGTTTCCGTTGCAGCTCCCCACCAAAACTCCGCCAGGGCCAGGGGCCTGAGCCGGTGGATGGCAGCATATTGCAAAAGCTTGGGCGCACAGCAGTCGCCCGTGCCTGTGGGCAGCCCCTGGCTGAGCTGGCGGCTGAGCTGGCTGAGGGAATATTCGGCCCCTGTGAAGTTGCGCAGGTGATAGGCGGCTTCCATGGCGGCATAGAGTTGCTTGGACAACGCTTTGCGCTGCTGTTTGATCTGGCGGATGCGCTGATCCGCTTGGGCGATGACTTGCTCTAGGGGATCCAGTGCTGTCTTGCGGGCTTGTTTGAGCTGCCGCTGTTCTCGGCCATCCTGGCGGCTTTCTGCTTGGAGGGCGGCTTCAAGGCTGGCTGGGAGATCTGCGCCCTGGGCTGGGGGAAACTGCGATCGCTGCACCTGCCGGGCTTGCTTGCGCTGGCGGTGGCGGGCCTGCATGATCCGAAGTTGCTGGCTAAACTGCTGACTGAGCCGCTGATGTTCCGCCCGTTCCGGTAACTGCTGGAGGTCGATTAATTCTTGTTTGAGGGCTTCTAGCTCGATCAGGGTTTGGGTTTCCTGGAGGGCGACGCGATTGCGTCCGGTCAGGGACGGCACCCAGCCTGGCCGATCTGTCTCTCGCCCCAGCAGCCCTGAAAAGGCCTTGAGCCAGGCCAGTTGACCATCGGCCTGGGCCACGAGTAAAACGCCGTACATTTTGCCTTCGGGATATGGTTCTATCTCATCTGGCTGGGCTAGTGGTCTGGGGCATAGGTTTTGCTCCCCTCTCCCTAATCCCTCTCCCACAGGGGGAGAGGGACTTCGATCCGGCCCCCCTTCTCCCATAAAGGGAGAAGGGGCTGGGGGATGGGGTGGCTGAAGCTGGTCCGAAAACTTACGCCTTGCTGTACTCGGTTGAGCTTCGACTCGGCCTTCAGTTGTTGGAGCAATACTTGGGCGATCGCTTCCACCAGGTCCGTTCTGGGCAATCGCAGCAGTCGCCCCGTCTGGGGGCAGCGGCCTTCGTACCAATAGCGGATCGCGGACTCGGCGGGCTCCTGGGCGGAGCGCTCCAGCTCAGCCCAGCCGAAGCGTTGGCCCAGGCTTTCCGGCAGGGGATGCAGTAAGGCTGGCTCCTGGGGGGCTAGCTCTTGGGGGACTGGCTCGGGCGTTCTTTGGCTGACGTCCATCAACGGGGGCTGCTCCATGGTTGAACTACATGATGATCGACGTTTTGCTCCTCGATCTAGGCTGATCTGCAAGCTTGGCCTGCAATTCGCACCCACAACTCGCTACTCTAAAATCCTAGGCCCTTACCGCTGTTGCCCATGCCCCGTCGTTGGTTTTTGTTTCGGTCGCGATCGCTGCCCCAGCGATCGCCCCAGTTTGTCTCCCTCTCTAGGTTGCTACTCTGGGGCCTGGTCTGTTGGGGCTTGCTCCTGGGGGGGCTTGGGGTGCAGGGGCCGCCTGGGCCGAAAATGGCCGCAGTGCCCCAGATCGACGCTTTCGCCAAGACCTGTCGATTGAATACCTCAACAGCTTTATCCTGCCCAGCCAGGTTTTTGAGGTTGGCGAACTGGGTGCCGGGGAAACCGATGCTGGCAGGACCGATGCTAGCAACATCGCTACAGCCAGTACCGTGGGCGGCCTCTCTGCCGTGACCTACGATCGCCAAACCGGTCAGTTCTACGCCCTTTCCGACGATCGCCGCGATCCTCCCAACAGCGCCCGCATCTATGAACTCAACCTGGAGCTAGACCCAGGCGGCAATGCCCCCGGCAGCCCGCCAGGCGATCGCCCCCAGCTCATCGCCGCCACCGTCACCCGTCAAATCACCCTCAAGGATGCCAACGGCCAACCCTACAGCGGCGGCTTTGACCCCGAAGGGCTGGCCCTCAGCCCCAGCGGCAGTTTCTTTGTCTCCACCGAGGGCAATCCAGCCCAGGGCCTTGCCCCCGGCATCTTCGAGTTTGCACGGGACAGCGGCGCGCTGCTGGGGGAACTGCCGGTCCCGACCAAGTATCAGCCGGGGTTCACAGCGACTGGGGCGAAGGGCCGAGCCCAAACTCCCGCTCAAACCCCAGTCCAAACCCCAGTCCAGAACCAGGGCACCCTACCCAACCAAGGCTTTGAAGCCCTCACCCTCAGCGCCACCGGCAGCGCCCCCGGCGATCCCCTGCGGCTGTTCGTCGCCACGGAGGGGCCGTTGGTCCAGGACAAACCTCGGAGCGGCTTGGGGGGGACAGCCCGCGATCGCCTACTGCATTACTACCTAGAGACCGGCTCCCTAGGTGACGGTAGGCTCAATAACGGCCAGCCAACAAACAGCGGCCTGGGCCAAAACCGCCCCCAGCTCATCGCCGAACACCTCTATCCCCTCGATCCCCTGCCGGGCTCCCTCTTCCACGGCCTCAGCGAAATCCTGGCCCTGGATGGCGAAGGCCACTTTCTGGCCATGGAACGGGCGCTGACGCCCCTGGGCTTTGACATCAAGTTGTTTCAAATTACCCTCGCGGGAGCCAGCGACATTTCCACAGTCCCCAGCCTGGGGGGAAATTTGCGCGGTATTGTCCCCATCGCCAAGCAGCGTTTGCTCCACTTAAATGACCTGGGCATTGCCCTCGACAATCTGGAGGGCATGAGCTGGGGGCCGCGCCTGGGGGATGGCAGCCGATCGCTGCTGCTGATCAGCGATGATAATTTTAAATCCTTTCAAAAGACCCAGATTTTGTTATTTAAGGTCAATTGGGGGGCATAAATGCGGCTCCACATTTGAGTGAATAAATTAGCTTTCGATCCACCAGCCGCTGGCTGAGGCGAACGGCCTCGCTGGGCGTCAGGCCATAGTGCTTGACCATCCAATCCACCGCTTCCTGGACAATCCAGCTCTGGCGGTGAAACTTTAGGCCTCGGCGGCGATCGCGAATCCCCAGGCCATCCGGCCCGTGCATTTTTTCAGCCAAAAATGGTGGGGTCGGCTAAGTAGCAAATTATCGCAGGCTACACACCTCTTCTCCGACACCCCGACCATTCAGGAATCTGCTTGCCCAGCGAATAAGAAACAGGCAATTTTGCTTGAGTTGACGTCTTTCTCACTTCAGACAATCCTGGAATAGAGCCTCAAATTTTCCCACAAATACGGTTTTCACCGTCCGCCACTGCGCCCATGCCCCAAGCCTCTCCCAAGATTCCCCACTGTGCCTGGCAACGCCCCCTGGGCCAGGGCTGGACCGATCCCTACCGCGTCCGCTACGCCAGCAACCTCGACGATGGCCCCTGGCACGGTATGCCCCTGGGCGGGTTTGGCGCGGGCTGCATTGGGCGCTCCCCCGGCGGTGACTTCAACCTCTGGCACCTGGACGGCGGCGAGCATCTGTTTGCCAATTTGCCCGCCTGCCAATTCTCGGTGTTTGAGCAGACCGGGGGAGCTAGCCAAGCCTATGCTCTGAGTACCGCTGCCCCAGAAGACAACAGCCTCAGCGCTTGGCAACGCTATCCCGCCAGCAGCGAAGCACGGTCCACCGGCAGTTACCAGGCCCTCTATCCCCGCAGTTGGTTCACCTACCAAAACCTCTTCCAGGCCCAGCTCACCTGCGAACAATTCACCCCCATCCTGCCCCACAACTATCGGGAAACCAGCTACCCCGTTGCGGTCTTTGAATGGACCGCCCACAACCCTGCGGATCAACCCCTCACCCTCAGTATCCTGCTGAGCTGGCAGAACACTGTCGGTTGGTTCCGCAACCTCAACCCCACCGCTGAGATCACCATTCGCGATGATGGCAGCCCTGTCTACGATTACCAATCCGGCTGGGGCCGGAGCGCAGGCAACTGGAACCGCTCGATCGCCACCCCAGACCTAACGGGCTTGGTCATGGAAGGCAATCGATCGGATGCCCACACAACCCAAGAAGGCGAGGGCCAATGGTGCATCGCCCTGGGCGATCTACCCCCTGGGGCCAAAGCTTTTACCTGTAGCCGCTGGAACCCTGTCGGGGATGGTGCGGAGCTGTGGGATTGCTTTAGCCAGTCCGGGGCGATTCCCCAGGTTGATGATGCAACCCTTGTGGGTGAGGGAGAGCAGATTGCCGGGGCGATCGCCGTCCGCTTCACGCTCCAGCCCGGCGAAACGCTACAAATTCCCTTTGCCCTGGCCTGGGATTTCCCGGTGACGGAATTTGCCCAGGGGGTGAACTACTTCCGGCGCTATACGGATTTCTTTGGGACGGATGGAAAGCAGGCGGAGGCGATCGCCCGCACCGCCCTGACCCATTACAAAACCTGGCAGCAGCAAATCCGCGACTGGCAACAGCCCATCCTCGACCGGACGGACCTCTCAGAGCCGATCAAAATGGCCCTGATGAACGAACTCTACGACCTCACCGACGGCGGCACCCTCTGGAGCGCTGCGAGTGAAGCGGATGCCGTCGGCCAATTTGCCGTGCTGGAATGCATCGACTACCGCTGGTACGAAAGCCTGGATGTGCGCCTCTACGGCTCCTTCGCGCTACTAGAACTCTGGCCCGAGCTAGAAAAATCCGTCATTCGCGCCTTTGCCCGCGCCATCCCCGCTGCCGATGAGAGCAAGCGTGTCATCGGCTATTACAAAACCATCGGGGTGGACATGCCCCTAGCCCAGCGAAAGGTTGCTAATGCAACACCCCACGACCTGGGTGCCCCCAATGAACATGTTTGGGAAAAGACCAACTACACCGCCTACCAGGACTGTAACCTCTGGAAAGATCTGGGCAGCGATTATGTGCTTCAGGTTTACCGCGACTATCTGTTCACCGGGGCCGATGACATCGAGTTCCTAGCGGACTGCTGGCCTGCGGTGGTGGCTGCACTGGATTACTTGAAGGAATTTGACCTGGATGGCGATGGCATTCCCGAGAATTCCGGTGCCCCGGATCAGACCTTTGATGACTGGCGCTTGCAGGGGATTAGTGCCTATTGCGGCGGGCTGTGGATTGCGGCGCTGGAAGCGGCGATCGCCATGGCCCAAATCCTCGAAACCCAAACCGACATCCCCGTCAGCGAAGCCCTAACCCAGCACCAAGCCTGGCTCGCCCAAGCCAAGCCGTTGTATCAAGCAACGCTCTGGAACGGTCGCTACTACAACCTCGACAGCGGCAGCGGATCCCAGGTTGTCATGGCCGATCAGTTGTGTGGCCAATTCTATGCGCGACTGCTAGCCCTGCCCGATATTGTGCCCCAGGACTGTGCCAAATCTGCTCTGAGTACAGTCTACGAAGCCTGCTTCTTGAACTTCAAAGGGGCTCAGTTCGGTGCTGCCAATGGCCTCCTGCTCGATGGCTCACCCGTCAACCCTGGCGACACCCATCCCCTAGAAGTCTGGACCGGCATCAACTTCGGCATTGCGGCCTTCCTGGTGCAAATGGGGCTGAAGGATGAAGCCTTCCGTCTGACGGAGACGGTGGTGGGGCAGGTCTATGAGAACGGCCTACAATTCCGCACCCCCGAAGCGATTACCTCGGTGGGCACGTTTCGCGCTAGCCATTACTTGCGGGCCATGGCCATTTGGGCGTTAGTGACCGTTATGGATCAGACAGGGAGCGAAGGATGAAATCTGCATTGGTAATTTTGGGGCATTCGCAAATAAAGCGAGAGAGCCCTGCACAGTGGGAGAACAAATCTCAAGCTCCTCGGGTGGTGCTAGAGGCGTTGTCATCGAGTGACACAGCCCAAGAGCTACTGGCAAAGCAGGTGTTTTACAGTCAACGAGGGGCTCTGGAATTATATTTTTATGCTCCGGAGTCTAATGAGTTCTGGGGCTTAGCGCGAACGACGCTTCAGCAAGGCTTTAAGCTCTTGACTGAGTGCGATTTTCCTTGGGTTTCGCCGACGCTGGGCATTCGCTTTGAGCTGTTTGAGGATGGCCTAGCGGTATTTCATCCCAATGGGGATTTGTTTAAAGACCCGGAAATCATTTTGGATGAACGCAATCAGGCTCGGCAGGAACGCGATCGCGCCTTTGCCACAAACGCACAGGAAACCTCTGCCATTCTGGCACACCCAACCTATTCTCTCCCTCGTTTCGGGCAGGGGGTGGGGAATGACGATAAAGAGTGATCAGCCAATCCGGTCCCGAATACCAGACTGCACGCGCCAGAGCTTGGCATAGATGCCATCTTGGCTCAGCAACTGCTCATGGGTGCCCTGCTCCGCCAGCTCCCCCTGGTCCAAAACATAAATGCGGTGGGCATGGCGGATGGTGGAGAGGCGGTGGGCGATCGCGATCGTCGTCCGCCCCTGGGTAATCACTTCTAGCGATCGCTGAATCGCAGCTTCGGTTTCGTTATCCACCGCCGAGGTCGCTTCATCGAGAATCAAAATTGGCGGATCCTTGAGGATGGCGCGGGCGATCGCCAATCGTTGCCGCTGCCCCCCAGACAGCTTCTGGCCCCGCTCGCCGACCACGGTGTCATAGCCCTGGGGCAACCGCTCGATGAATTCATGGGCCTCAGCCTGCTTGCCCGCTTGGATAATCTCCGCCCGGCTGGCCTCAAAGCTGCCATAGGCGATGTTTTCGGCAACGCTGCCGTGGAACAGAAAAACATCCTGGCTGACCCAGCCCGTGCAGCGGCGCAAATCCCCCAGATTGAGGTCGCGAATGTCGATGCCATCGAGCAAAATCCGACCGCTGCTGACCTCATAGAAACGCAGGAGCAGTTTGACGAGGGTGCTCTTGCCCGAGCCAGTTGCGCCCACAATTCCAATCGTTTGTCCTGCTGGAATTTCTAGGCTCAGGTTCGTCAAGGCATTGCGGCGATCGCGGTAGGCAAAGCTGACATGATCAAAGCTCACCGCGCCAGCGGATTGCTTCGCCACAATGCTGCGCTGACCCGTGGGGATGGCGATGGGGCTGTCCAGCAGGGCCATGACGCGACTGATGGAAGCCATGGCCCGCTGGTATTGGTCCATGGTTTGGCCCAGGCGGGTGAAGGGCCAGAGCAGCCGCTGGATGACCACAACCATGAAGCTGAACTTGCCTGCGGAGAGGGTGCCCGCCGCCGCAGCCAGGCCGCCAAAGAACAAGGTGGCGATGAAGCCCACCAAGATCACAAAGCGAATCAGGGGCACGAAGGCGGCGCTGAGGGCGATCGCCCGACGGTTGCTTTGGCGATAGGCCTCGCTCTCAATTCCTACCCGATCCAACTCATAGGCCTCGGCGGTGTAGCTCTTGATCGTGGCTACGCCGCTAATATTGTTGGCTAGGCGACTGTTGATCAGGCCCGCCCGCTGGCGCACCTGGCTATAGCGAGGGGCCAAGCGTTTTTGATACAACAGCGATCCAATCAGGATGAATGGACTGGGCAGCATCGCCATCCAGGCAATGCCAGGGGCGACGATCAGCAGGCTGATGCTGATGGTGAGGACCGTTGTGGCAAACTGGATGAGCTGATTGGCTCCGCTATCCAAAAACCGTTCGAGCTGGTTGATATCGTCATTTAGCACCGAGAGCAATTCGCCGCTGCTGCGCTCTTCAAAAAAGCTCATTTCCATCGCTTGCAGGTGGCTATAGCCATCCAGCCGCAGCTCATGTTGAATCGTCTGGGCCAGGTTGCGCCACTGGAGATCGTAGAGATATTGAAAGAGGGATTCGCCTCCCCAAACCAGCAGCGTCACCAGGGACATGAAGGCCAGTTGGGCGGGGACGCTGGTGAGGTTTTCGCCCAGGCCCAGCGGAGGATTGCCCAATAAATTTGCCAATAGATTTGCCAACCCAGCGCCCCATTGGGCGATCGCCGAATCCTGTTGCTGCACCACAATGTCAATGACGATGCCAATCAAATAGGGCGGGGCCAAATCAAACAGTTGGTTCAGCACCGAATAGCTACTAGCTAGCCAGATTTGCCTGCGGTGGGGCTGGCTGTAGCGCAACAGCCGCCGGAGCGGATGGCCGTTGCTGGAATGGCCATGGCTAGGCTGGGCATCTGGAGCGGCGGGCTGGGGAAGGGCGGAGGCGGCCATGGCGGAGCTTCAAGACTTAGACGAACAGCGTAGCACGATGGAAAAAGCTGACAACAACAGCGGTCATTGGGCAAACCCCAGAAAGGATCTCCCGCCAAGTATTCTGTCAAGTATGCTGTCACCAGCAAGGGCCGACAACCGCGACCCATTTGCCATACCGCTGTTATTTTTCCCAAGCAGCATGGCCGAAGCCATGGCCGCCTTTCCTCAACACCAAGCCATCGTCAAAAGCCGACAAAAAGCTATTCGCTGACCGCTGCACCGCCGGGCTGGGTCACGGCCATGTGGGTGATCGCCCGCAGGCGAGCCGTCAGGGCCGTCGTGAAGTCAGTCACCGCTTCTGCTTCTTTGGAATTGTGGGGGTGGCAGAGTTGATAGTCGCCCGCAAAACCGCTCAGCCAAAGGCAAATTAATCGCAGATCATCCACTGAAAACTGCTCCCGCAAAATCAGATCTCGGTCATCTAAATTGCTGGGAATGGGCAAAATTTCCCTTGCAGAAACCGCTTTATAAGCCGTGCCAGCTTTGTCGCTGGCAATGGACAAAGGATTCGGTTTTGGCGGTTGATTGGGGGAAGCCATGGCACTTGGGGGGGGGCGGTAGTAGGATCTTAATGCTTGGCGAGACGGTGGCCCAGTAAATTTCTTCCTTGGAAGTATAGTCAGTTTGCTGGCCGCGAGGAAACACTCAGGGGTGTTGCTCCCAGTGGTCTGTTTTTTCAAGCGACTGTCCCAGGAAACTGTCCCAGACAACTGTCCCAGACAACTGTCCCAGACAACTGTCCCAAGCCGCCGTTCCAGGGCAAGACGGTAAAATTTGGGGGGCGATCGCTGTCGTATCCTGATTAAGGTGAGCGATCGCCCACGCGATACCCATCCCCCTTCCGACCCACTCCCGACAGCCGCCCTCCCCCATGCCCACCCTCGCCCCAGCCGCCCCAGCCTTCCCCCTCGGAGCCGTCGTTGGCCAAGACTCGATCAAGCTGGCTCTGCTGCTCTCCGCCGTCGATCCCGGCCTGGGCGGCGTGGTCATTGCTGGACGGCGCGGCACGGCCAAATCCGTGATGGCGCGGGCGCTCCATGCCCTGCTGCCCCCGATTGAGATTGTCCAGGGCTCGCTCAATAGCGATCCCCGCCAGCCCAGCGAGTGGGATGAGGCCACCGCCGCGCGGGTCGAGGCCAGCACACCACCAGACCAGCTAGACACCCAGGTGATCGCAGCTCCCTTTATCCAGGTGCCCCTGGGGGTCACCGAGGATCGCCTGCTGGGCTCCGTGGATGTGAGCCAATCGATTCGCGAGGGCAAGTCTGTGTTCCAGCCGGGCCTGCTGGCGGAGGCCCATCGCGGCGTGCTCTATGTGGATGAGATCAATCTGCTCGATAACCAGATCGCCAATTTGCTGCTGGGCTCCCTCAGCGAGGGCCGCAACAATATCGAGCGGGAGGGCATCAGCTTTTCCCATCCCTGCAAGCCCCTGCTGGTGGCGACCTACAACCCCGAAGAGGGGCCGCTGCGGGATCACTTGCTGGATCGGTTTGCGATCGCCCTCTCCGCCGATACCACCCTCTCTATGGACAACCGCGTCCAGGCCGTCGAGCAGGCCCTGGGCTATTCCAACGACCCCAGCGCCTTCATCGAAGCCTACGCCGAAGAAAGCGATGGCCTACGCACCCAGGTTCTCCTGGCCCGCGAATGGCTCGCAGATGTCACCATCAGCACCGAGCAGGTGAAGTATTTGGTGATCGAAGCCCTGCGGGGCGGGGTCCAAGGCCACCGCGCCGAGCTATTCGCCGTCCGGGTCGCCAAGGCCTGCGCCGCCCTGGATGGCCGCACCGAAGTCAACGCCGACGACCTGCGCGCCGCCGTGCGCCTGGTGATTTTCCCCCGCGCCACGGTGATGCCCCCGCCCGAGGATGAGCAGCTCCAGCCGCCGCCGCCGCCCCAGTCCCAGGATGAGTCCCAGGAGGATGAAAACCCGGACAACAACAATGAGGACGAGGGCGACGAGGACCAAGAAGACGAGGCTCCGGACCAGCCCGAGGACCAGCAGCAGGACCTGCCCGAGGAGTTCTTCTTTGATCCCGAAAGCGTGATCATGGACGATTCCGTCATGGCCTTCACCCAGCAGTTCAGCAAACAGGGGAATTCTGGAGCCCGGTCGCAAATTTTCTCCGACGATCGCGGTCGCTACGTCAAGCCCATGCTGCCCAAAGGCCCGGTCAAGCGCATCGCCGTGGATGCCACGCTACGGGCCGCCGCTCCCTACCAAAAGGCTCGCCGGGCAAGAAACCCAGGCCGCAACGTCATTGTCGAGCAGGGCGACATGCGCTCCAAGCTGTTAATGCGCAAGGCCGGTGCCCTGGTGATTTTCCTGGTGGATGCCTCGGGCTCCATGGCGGTCAACCGGATGCAGTCCGCCAAGGGCGCAGTGATTCGCTTACTCACCGAAGCCTATGAAAACCGCGACCAAGTGGCCCTGATTCCCTTCCGGGGCGAACAGGCGGAGGTGCTGCTGCCGCCGACGCGATCGATTACGGCGGCGAAAAAGCGCCTGGAAAAAATGCCCTGCGGCGGCGGTTCACCCCTGTCCCACGGCCTCACCCAATCGGCGCGGGTGGCAGCCAATGCCATCAAGTCCGGCGACATCGGCCAAGCCGTGGTCGTGGCCATCACCGATGGCCGGGGCAACATTCCCCTGGCTCGCTCCCTGGGGGAAATTCCAGAGGAAGGGGCCGAAAAGGTGAATATCAAAGAAGAACTGCTGGAAATCGCGGCTCAGTACCCGGCGTTGGGGCTACAACTGCTGGTGATTGATACGGAGAATAAGTTTATTTCCACGGGCTTTGCCAAGGAATTGGCGGCGGCGGCCCAGGGGACGTATTATCACCTGCCCAAGGCCACGGACCAGGCGATCGCCGCCGCCACCCAAAGCGCCCTCAAAACCGCCCTAGGCTAGGCAGGGAAACCCCAGATGAGGGGGGCAGCCTTGGGGCAGCCAGAAGCTCCTGGTTCAAAGGGTTCTGGCTTACAAGACGCTGGGGGCTCGGATCGGGAAAGCTGACCCTGACCATCGCACAACAGGACCAACTGAGGGGACGCTTGCTGATACGCCTGGGCTGGGGCGGGCTGGGCTGGGTGCCATCCAGTTGCTGGGCACTGGGACGAGACCTAGAACGCTGGGAGGGGTGTGTGTTCTGGGGCAGCCGTCCTTTCGCCTCTAGGGCTGGCTTTGCTAGAGCTGGCTTGGCCAGAGCTGGCTTGGCCAGAGCTGACTTGGCTAGGACTGGCTTTTGGACAGATTGGAGGCTCGCTGGGGCAGCCGCCGGGAGCCCAGGGGCGAGGGGGCTGGGGCCAGGCTGAACCTGCGGTGGAATTACGGCAGCAGGGGGCACGGGCTGTTCCAGAGATTGCTGCTTCAGCTTTTGAGCCAAGGCTTGGCAGCGGCTCCAGTAGTCACTGTGGTCAAACATGACGACGGCACTCCTGCGGTGGATTAGCTGCATCATAGGTGCCCCTTGTCTAGCGGGATAGGTTGCATCTACGGAGAGAAAAAACTGCCTGGCCCCTGGAAGAACCGTATTTCTGGCTACAGTGCAGTCCCAGATCTGGTGATGGGGCCGATGTCATTCCCCGCTCTGGGCCTCCCCTAGGCTCCCTACAGCGCTATCGTGGTCACCATACAATGACAAAATAATGGCCCATAATTGGTGATGACCGGGCTGATCGTCACCGCTGGGTAACCCCTGATGGATAACCACCGATTGATCACGATGGGAAATGATGCTAGGAGCCGGAGTGGCTTTGGGTTGGGGCAGGATCGTGCTAGTGACTGCGGCGAGGAAGGCGCGATCGCCCCCCCAATCCTCCCCCCAGTCCAGCGCTGGCTAGATGAAGTGGTCATCGGCCTCAACCTCTGCCCCTTTGCCGCCGCCCCCCGCCACCAAGATCGCATTCGCCTCATCGTAAGCCAGGCCGTGCCAGCCAGTGAGATCAGCAGGCTGTCAGCCGATTTTGCAGCCGATTTTGCAGCTCAACTATTGGCCGAGCTACAGGCCGAGCTGCGCCTGCTCGACCAGCGCCCCCCCAGCGAACTGGAAACCACGCTGCTGATTGTGCCCCAGGGCCTGGAAGCCTTCGCAGATTACAACGACTTCCTCGCCCTGGCCGATCAGTTCCTAGAACAATTCGGCTGGGCGGGCCGCTTCCAAATTGCCAGCTTCCACCCCGACTACTGCTTTGCCGACACCGACCCCGGCGATGCCGAGAACCTCACCAACCGCTCCCCCTATCCCCTGCTGCACCTGCTGCGGGAAGCCAGCATCGAAGCTGCCCTGGCCGACTATGGCGAGCCAGACCAGATCCCCCA
This sequence comes from Synechococcales cyanobacterium RM1_1_8, assembly GCA_012032745.1. Classification (GTDB taxonomy): domain Bacteria; phylum Cyanobacteriota; class Cyanobacteriia; order PCC-9006; family JAAUQQ01; genus JAAUQQ01. Next base: position 3,414 of record JAAUQQ010000028.1, on the reverse strand, counting down.
GCGCAACATCCGCCTCATGGGCCGCCTATCCAAGGCCCAGCGCCAACGGCTGTTTCCCTATCTCTCCTAGCGGTTTCCCGATCTGCCGTAATCGATCGCAGACCAACGCCGTATCATTGCAAAAGAATTCATCTCCATCTTGCTCGTAGCGGCTGCTGTGAAGCTAATTCCTGATCCGCCCTGCGCTAACCCATGACCTTTGCCACCCAGCTGTGGGATGCCAACCAATCCCTCGCCCTAGCCTGCCTCCACAACCCCCTTCGTCCAGGGCATTGGCGATGGCAGCTTACCCCAGGCCAAGTTTGCCTACTATGTCGGCCAAGATGCCTTCTTCTTGGAGTCCTTCGCCCGTGCCTACAGCATCTGCGCTGCCAAGTCCTCAGATACCGAGGCCTTTGAGGTTTTCCACGGCCTGGCGGGGGGCGTACTCACAGAACTCCAGCTCCACGGCAGCTATGCCCAGCAGTGGGGCGTTGATCTGCGCCAGGTCACCCCTGGTATTGCCACCCGCCGCTATGTCGATTTTCTGCTGGCGACGGCCTGGAGCCAAGACATCGGCGTGACGGCAGCGGCCATGGCTCCCTGTATGCGCCTCTATGCCTACCTGGGGCAGCAGCTTGCCCAGCCCGCCTTGCCTGACCATGGCTACCGCGATTGGATCAAAACCTACAGCCAAGGTCTGTTTGAGGATCTCGCCTGCCAGCTAGAGGCGCTGTTGGAAAAATATGGACAAGCTGGGGGCAGCGTCCATCTCGCCGCCCAGGGGGCCTATGCCTACGCCATGCAATGCGAATTAGACTTTTTCCAAGCGGCCTGGGAGGTCGATGAATGAACGTCCCCCGGACGATTTGCCTCGGTTTTTTGGCGATGATTGGGGTGGGTACGGTGCTGTTGGTTTCGCCTGGGCGGTGGCCGATCCCTCCGTGGCCGTGGCCAGCCCGGCGGACTATGGCCTGATCGTCGCTTGGGTGACTGCGCTGTTCACCTCGACTTCGGCAGTCTGTGTGACGGGGCTGTCGGTGGTGGATGTGAGCCTGTATTACAGCGGCTTTGGCCAGTTGGTGATTATGCTGTTGGCCCAGATTGGCGGCCTGGGTTACATGACTGCGACCACGTTTTTGATTTTGCTCCTGGGGCGGCGCTTTTGCCTCAAGGATAAGATTGCCATTCAGCAGAGCCTGGATACGCCGGGGATGGCGGGGGCGAAGCAGTTAATTCAATCGATTATCTCTCTGACGCTGATCTTTGAGCTGACCGGGGCGTTCTTGTTGATGTTGGCCTGGGTGCCGGAAATGGGTTGGGGTCGGGGCATGTGGTTCTCGATTTTCCACAGCGTCAGTGCCTTTAACAATGCGGGGTTTAGTCTGTTTTCCGACAGTTTGGTGGGCTATGCGCAGTCGCCCCTGGTGGTGTTTGCCATCAGCTTGATGATCATCATGGGGCCTGGGCTACCAGGTGATTATGGAGGGCTTTTTGGTGCTGCGGGAGGCCCAGAAGCGGGGGCCGGGCCGCTTCTGGGTGTCGCTGCAATTTAAGGTGGTGACGAGCAGCACGCTGGTGCTGTTGGTGGGGGGGGGCGATCGCCTTTTTTGCGATCGAATACCACAATGCCAAAACCCTGGAAAATGAAACCAGCCTCACCGCCCAACTGATGCTGGCCTGGTTCCAATCGGTCACCACCCGCACCGCTGGGTTCAACAGCCTCAACATTGGCGATATGACCACCGCTGGGCTGTTTTTGACCATTGCCCTGATGTTTGTCGGAGCCAGCCCCGGCGGCACGGGCGGGGGCGTCAAAACCACCACCATGCGGGTTTTGGTGGACTGTACCCGCGCGGTGCTGCGGGGCAAGGAGGAGGTGGTTTGCTACGATCGCCGCCTGCCCACTGAGCTAATTCTCAAGGCCGTGGCCGTGGTCTTTGGCTCGCTGATGAGCGTCATCCTGGCGACGATGTTGCTCTCCTGGGCGGAGCCCAATTTAGAGTTCATCGCTCTGTTTTTTGAAGCCGTCTCAGCCTATGCCACGGTCGGCCTCTCCATGGGCATCACCGCGATCCTCTCGTTGCAGAGCAAGCTGGTCCTGGTGCTGACGATGTATGCCGGGCGGGTGGGAATTTTACTGCTGATTTCTGCCCTAATTCGTGAAGCGAAACCCAGCGCCATTCGCTATCCAGAGGATGATTTATTGGTGGGGTGAGGGCGGTTCGGGCTCTCGCTCCCGATTCTCAGTCTGCCTGGCTCCTGCTGACGGCCCCCGGTGGTGAGCCTCCGCTTTAAGTTTCGAGGATTCCCAGGGCCATTCTCTTTCCAGTCTCTTCCAATTCTTTTCGAATCCTAAAAGGTAGTCCGCCGTGAATTTCTCCAGCATGAATCCGTTTCGCAATGTTGCTAGGGACAACCACCAGTATGCTGTCATTGGTCTGGGGCGATTCGGGCGCGCGGTCTGCACGACGCTCCACGGGCTGGGCCACGATGTTTTAGGGATTGACAGCAATGAGAAATTGGTCGCCCAGGCCCTGGGGGAACATTACACGGCCCATGCGGTGCAGCTCGATTCCACCGAACCCATGGCCCTGAAGGAAGCCGGGGTGTTTGAGTTTGATACGGTGATTGTGGCGATCGGCAATTACATCCAAGAAAGCGTGATCACGACGCTCAACCTCAAGGAAGGCGGCGTGCCCCATGTGGTGGCCAAGGCTTCCAATGATGTCCACGGCAAGCTGCTGAAAAAAATCGGCGCGGATCGGGTCGTGTTTCCGGAGCATGAGATGGGCTGTAACCTGGCTCGCTCCCTGACCCGGCCCAATATTTTGGAGCGGTTGAACCTGGATAAAGAGCACAGCGTGGTTGAGATTACGGTGCCGCCGGAGTTTGATGGCCAAACCATTGCTGAGCTCAATCTCCGCAATCGTTTTGGTTTGAATTTGCTCGCCCTGGGGGAAGATACGAAGAATTACTTTCAGATCAATCCCCCATCCCAGTCAGCGTCTCCACAAGGGTCAGATCATGGTGGTGATTGGGGACAACAGCGCGATCGAGCAGTTGGCCAAGTAGAGCAATGCTGGTAGAGCGACGCTGTTGACGCTCTCCCCCCAACCCTGACGGGTATGGTCGGAGATTCCTGTTTCACAGCCTCTTAACTAGATGCAGCACTGTGACTACACCCCCGTCAGACCGACTCCGCAGGCATTTTGGTTTTCAGTCCACGGTGCGCCCCACCGCAGACTTTGAACAAGTACAAATCGAGTTTGATATGTTCAACCCTTACGCACAAAGTTTTACCCAAGACACGATTCAGTCTTGGAACCCCATACTCTGTTGTCTAGGTTCAGCTAAATGAGCGTGACGCATTACCGTGACTTCGCTCAGTACTATTGTACCGGAGAAGATTTTTCGTTGTGCGACTGGATATTC
>JAAUQQ010000409.1 GCA_012032745.1 Synechococcales cyanobacterium RM1_1_8 | reverse complement strand
CCTTGAAATGTTCCGAATGTATAGATCTAAATGTATAGATCTATCTGTAAGTCCAGGGCAGAAGCTGGTTGGGCGAGGTTTTGGGTTGATGCTGTGGGTTGATGCTGTGGGTTGATGCTGTGGGTTGATGCTTTGGGGTCACAGCTTGGATGATCGTTCCCAATCCGCTGGGGTGGGCAACGGCTGGGGCGATTGAACAAGCTGCCTAGACCACGACCAGTCCAAATAGCCAGAGCGAGAGCACAAAATCCGCCATGAACACCCCAACCCAGATCGTCACCACCGCTGAGGTGGCAGCTTGTCCCACGCCCCTGGCCCCTCCCCAGGCGGTCAGGCCCCAGCCACAGCCGATGATGGAGATTAGTAGCCCGAAGGTGCAGGCTTTGAGCAGGACGGCGAGGAGATCGCCCAGGGTCAAGAAATAGCGGGCTGCCCCTAAAAAGATGCTGGGGTCTTGGCCATAGGCTTGCCAGGCCAGGAGGGTGCCGCCGAGGAGGCCGGTGCGATCGCAACATCGTCAAAATTGGCAGCATCACCCCGGTGGCGACCACCCGAGGCAGCACCAAATAATCCACCGGATCAGTGCGCATCATCTGCAAGGCATCGATTTGTTCCGTCACCCGCATGGCCCCCAGCTCGGCGGCAAAGGCTGCCCCCACCTGGCCCGCCACGACTCCCGCCGTCAGCACGGGCGCAAGTTCTCGACAGAAGGCCATGGTGAAGGCTCCCCCCAGGGCGTCCAAGGCTCCCAGGCGGGACATCTCCCGCGCGGTTTGCACGGTAAAAATCATGCCCGCAAAGCCATTGATCAACAGCACGGAGCCGAGGGAACCCGGCCCCACGGCCACCAAATGTTCCATCAAATTGCGCCGCCGCAGCCGACCCTGGAGCAGCCGCAGCAGCACCTGGCCTCCCAGCAGTCCGGTGGCGGTGAGGCGATCGCCCAGGCGGGGATGGGGGCGATCCGGCGGTTCTGGAATCCGAGGGCGTTGGGGCAGGGGATGGACCATGGTCGGAGGTTCTCGGCGCGATGCGGTTCCGACTAGGCGGGCGTTTTGGCGGGCGTTTTGGCGGGCGTTTTGGCCTCGGCTTGGCTCCTCAGCTCGGCGGAGCGCCGGGCCTCCAGCCACTGCTTCAGGTAGCTCGCGCCAACCACCAAGCCTATTAGCCCCAAGCTGCTGAGGCCGAGCGGGCTGGGCATCCAAAAATAGGCTTCCACATGGTTGATCTGGCCCGGCTTCAGATGCCAGACCATGCCCCCCGGCACCGCCTCTCCCCCAATGGCTTGATCGCCGCGCAGTTTGGACGTTGCCCCCCAGGGGGCATCCAGGCGGAAGTCGAGGTTGATCAGGTTGCCGGGGTTGACCAAGACGGTCTCTTCCGGGGAGCTGATCCCCAGGCTGCGCAGGTCGATATCTAGGCGCAGATGGCTGCGCAGGATCAGCAGCCAGTTGGCTTGGTCCAGGTGTACCTGGGCATGGACATCGGGCTCGCCCGCAAGGGTGGCGGCGGCGGGCTGTCCCGCAAAGAAGCGGTTGAAGGTCTGGACGAAGTTTTGGCTGGTGGTGAAGGGGATTTTAACTTGGATCTCTTGGCTGGAGAGGCGTTGGGTCTTGCCTTTGAGCTTGAGGGCTCGGGCATCGAGGCTGTCGATCCACTGTTGGGCGCTGAGGCCATTGATGGCGGCGAGGCGATCGCCCAGCTTGACGGTCTGGGTCATCTCGCCGGAATGTTGATTGTTGAAGCGAACCCCCACTTCATAGTCAACGCAGCCGCAGAGCATCAGGGCTGCAACGCTGGCGAGCAGGAGGCTCCGCAGCTTGCCAAAGGGAATGGCGCGGAGCCAGGATTGCAGGCGGGGGAGCAGGGGGAGCTTCGAGGGCATGGGCAGCGGTGGGTGATGGAGCGCGGCGATGGGGAAGGGCGGAGTCTGGGGCTAGGGCGATCGCAGTCTGCCAGGACCAGCCTGGTTCTTCGATTATTACCCATGGCGATGGGGGACAGGGCGGGACGGCTGGTTTCGTTACAGGGATATTCGTTGGGGATATTCGTTAAAGTAATTGGGCTGGGGGATTGGAATGTCCCGCCGCCGAAGATCCTGCCGCTGAACATCCTGCTGCTGAACATCCCGCCGCCGAATATCAAGCTGAAATTGATGGCCCACCAGAAGAAAAAGAAGAAACCGAATAAGTCCAACTTGCCCAGCAAGGTTTGCCCGGTGTGCGATCGCCCCTTCGATTGGCGCAAGAAATGGGCGGACTGTTGGGAAGAGGTGAAATATTGCAGCGATCGCTGTCGCAGACGGCGTACCCCAGCGCCAGACCCGGATTAGCCTCGGATTAGGGCTGTTTTTGCCGAGGTCTGGGCCATTTCTCCCTGGCGATGGGCGCTAGGGTGTAATTTTCATGACAAATCGATCATGACAAGCCCAGGCTCTACGGTTACGATAAACCCCACGGCTGCGATAGGCTCTGTGTCCCCAGCCCACCCTTAGCCCCTCTGTGTTGACTGCGCGTGCTGTTGCTAATCTAACTTTGGCTTTAGCAGCTTTAGCGGCTGGCAGCCGTGACCCCGTCAGCAGCCGTGACCCTGGCAGGATCAACCTGGGGCGGCGGAGCCTGGAGTCAGCCTTTGCTTGGAGTGCGATCGCCGATGAAGCTTGAGACCAATGAGCTAAAGTTCTTGCTCAGGCTGCTGGGCCAGCCGGGCTATCGCGGAGCCATGGGCAAGCTGGCGCTCAGCGGTGGGAAGGAATCGGCCAGCCTGCGGGAGAAGGCCTGCGAAAAATTGGCGAGTAAGGGACTGGTGGGCTGTCGCAGCGAGGTGCAAGTGTTTGCGATCGCGCCACCGGGCCAGGCGCTGTTGCAAGTGGATCTGCGTCAGTTGCCCATCTCTGTCCAGGATCTGAAGATTTTGCAGCGTTGCCAAGGGCGCACAACACCGGCCCAGCTCACGAATGTGGCCAGTACGAATCGCCAAGCAGTGATCCGGAGTCTGGAGGAGCGCGGTTTGGTGAAGGTATTGAAATCGACGATCCGGGAGGCTTGGTTGACGCCGGAGGGGGCTGCGTTTTTGCGGGAGGATTGTCTGCCCCAGGGGGGAGCGATGGTGAGTTTGACGCTGGTGGGCCACTATGTGCGCTTTTTGAGACAGCCTGAGACGCTGTCCTTGGCAAAGTCCGGATCTTTGGCGAAGCCTGGCAGTGGGGCCGGTGGGGTGTCGGCTTCGTCTAGTGTGGGGGCGGTGGAGGTGTTGCGGGCGATCGCCCAGCTCGATGCCCAGCACAACACTGAAAACTATTTGCCGATCTACCTGTTGCGTCAGGCCTTGCCCATGACTCGCGAGGCGCTCGATCAGGTGCTCTATGAGCTACAGCGCCGGGAACTATTGGAGCTGGATATGGTCCGAGAGGTGAGTGCCTATAGCCCTGAGCAGTTGGCCGCCGGTATTCCCCAGGCTGTGGGTGGCGCTTTATTTTTTATTAGCTTGATTCAGTAGTCCATCGGAGTCACTCTGTCGGATGTATACGGACGACTCTCTCAAGCCACGAGCTGGCTCAAGTCGCGAGCTGGCTCAAGTCACGAGCTGGGCTGGGTGACCACAGTGAAGCAAGGGTGAAGCCGGGGTAAAATATTTCTCCACAAGAGATTAATATCTCCCCTGACGAGAGGAAATCGATAGAGTATGAAGGGAGGCATACCAGCCCAGTGGGGATCCGCACCCGCTGCTGATGCTGCATTGGCAGTCTAATATTCATCGAGATCGGGTGGTTTATGGCGACGAATAAGCAGGAAACAGCAATGGAAACACGTCTGTTGCTCTGGATTTGGTTTGCAGCTCAATCTGGCAAGACGGTGACGCAGAGCCAGGCCGTCAGCAAGCTGAAGCGTAAGAGTGAAGCGGCGGCGGGGTATCGTCAGGCACTCCAAGTGTTGAAGAGTGCTGGTGCGATCGCGATCGAGAACAACCGATGCAGCATGACGCCCTCAGGAGAGAAGCGTTTGGCCGAGGGGTTGGCGGAACCGAGCTTTGTGATGTCGGGGAATATTG
>JAAUQQ010000408.1 GCA_012032745.1 Synechococcales cyanobacterium RM1_1_8 | reverse complement strand
GACCCGGTCGTCCCGCTGGAGCCCGCGTCTCACCTGTCTCTCGACCTGTCGCACCGGCCGCGGCGGCTGCGCCAGACCGACTGGCTGCGGCGCATGGTGCGCGAACATCAGCTCACCGCCAATGACCTAATCTATCCTGTCTTTTTGCGAGAAGGCGAAAACCAAAAAACGGCGATCGCTTCCATGCCCGGCTGCCATCGCTACAGCCTGGATCTGCTCCTAGAGGAACTGGCCGAGGTGGCTGAACTGGGCATCCCTGGGGTGGCGCTCTTTCCACTGATCCCAGAAGACCAAAAAGATGAGACCGGCAGCGAAAGCCATAACCCGGAGGGACTGATCCAACGGGCGATCGCCCAAATCAAAGCCCAGCTTCCCCAGCTCATGCTGTTTACCGATGTCGCCCTCGACCCCTACTCCAGCCAGGGCCACGATGGGATCGTCGCCCCCGATGGTCGCATCCTCAATGATGAAACGGTCGAAGTGCTGGTACAACAGGCCATTTCCCAAGCCGCCGCTGGAACCGACTTTGTCGCCCCTTCGGACATGATGGATGGCCGGGTGGGGGCCATTCGCCAGGGGCTAGATGCGGCAGGCTACCCCCATGTGGGAATTTTGGCCTATTCCGCCAAGTATGCCTCCGCCTACTACGGTCCCTTTCGCGATGCCCTGGATTCCGCGCCCCGGTTTGGCGATAAGAAAACCTACCAGATGGACCCCGCCAATGGCCGCGAAGCCCTGCGGGAGGTGACTTTGGATGTTTTAGAAGGGGCTGATATGGTCATGGTCAAGCCTGCGCTGGCCTATCTGGACATTATCTGGCGGGTTAAGCAAGTGACGGAGCTGCCCGTCGCCGCCTACAACGTCAGCGGGGAATATGCCCTGATCAAGGCTGCTGCCCAGCAGGGGTGGATCGATGAGCAGCAGGTAGTTTTTGAAACCCTGACCTCAATGAAGCGGGCGGGGGCGGATGTGATTTTGACCTATTTTGCCAAGACGGTGGCTGAGCAACTGCATCGAGGGGATGGGGTTCGGGGATTTTGATCCCAAAGGTATTCCGTTCGCCGATATCTGCTATCCAATAGATGAAATTCGATAGATGCAATCCGAAAATCTTCTCCTGAGCGTGGAGGGACTCTCCGTCCGCCGAGGCAACATGACCGCCGTCCAGGATGTCTCCTTCTCCCTCGCGGCGGGGGTAGATATGGCGATCGTCGGCCCCAATGGTGCCGGTAAAAGTACCCTGGTTCAGGCCATTTTGGGGCTGTTGCCCCACCACCAAGGCGAGATCAAGTGGTTTGGGCAACGGCTCCATGCCCCGAGTAGCAGCTCCCAGCAGCGGGCCGCCAGGCTATTTCACCAAGGGGTCGCCTACCTGCCCCAGAACTTCCTGGTCGATGCGCGGATTCCGATGACGGTGGGTGAGCTGGTGGGTTTGGGCTGGGACCGAGCAGGTTTACAACTGCCCTGGCAAGGATGGCGCGATCGCCGCCGTGCCGTTCACCAAGCCCTGGACCGGGTGGAAGCCAGCCACCTGTCGCGGCAATCCCTGGGCAGCCTCAGCGGCGGCGAACTCAAGCGGGTGCTGTTGGCCTATTGCCTGGTGCGGCCTCGCCAGTTGCTAGTCCTAGATGAAGCTCCGGCGGGGCTGGATTTTTCTGGGGAGGCGGAGTTCTATCAGTTGCTGGGTAAACTCAAGCGGGAGCAGGGCTGGTCGATTTTGCAAATCTCCCACGATCTGGACATGGTGCGTGAAAACTGTGACTGCGTGCTCTGCATCAACCGCCGCCTACTCAAGCAGGGGGCACCCACGGACGTGCTGCATCCAGACACATTGTATGAAGCCTATGGGTATGAAGCCTATGGGCAGCCTCAGCTTCGCTGGCGTGCCTAGCAGAGGGGATTTTGCTTAAGCCAGCGCCTGTGGTTTGTCGTCCCGACCCCAAGGAGAGTTATGTCGATTGACTGGCCCAATTTTTGGGCATTGCTTCAGCTACCTTTCATGCAACGGGCGATCTGGGGGAGTTTAATCCTAGGCACCACGGGCGGATTATTGGGCAGTCTCGTGGTGCTGCGTCAGCTCTCATTTTTTGGCGATGCCCTCGGCCATTCGGCCCTGCTGGGCATTAGTTTGGGGCTGCTGCTGGGGCTCAGTCCCCAATGGACGCTGCTGCCCTTTTCGCTGCTGTTGGGCTTGGTGATTATGGTGCTGCTCTCGCGGGCGAAGCTCTGGCCCGATGCCATGCTCAATATTGTATATTCAACTTCCTTGGCGTTGGCCGTAATTATCCTGAGTTTTATCGATCAATACAAAGGTGGCTTGAGCAACTTTCTCTTTGGCGACATTTTGGCAATTCAGCCCAGTCAGCTCTATGCCAATGCTCTGTTGCTCGTGGTTTGTCTTGGGGCGCTCGGACTCACCCTACGCCAGCAGATGCTGCTGACGCTCAATCGAGCCTTTGCCCAGATCCAAGGGGTGCCGGTGGAGCGGTATCAAATCATGACGGTGATGTTGCTCTCCCTGGTGGTCGCGCTCTCGATTCAGATGATTGGGGTGCTGTTGGTGAGTGCGTTTCTGGTGATTCCGCCCTGTACGGCGCGGTTGTTGAGCGATCGCTTCACCCTCTACGTTCCGTTGAGCATTGGCCTGGGCGGGGCATCTGCCCTCATTGGCGTGCTGCTGTCGGCCTTGCTCGATTTGCCCTCGGGGCCAACCATTGTTTTGGTTCAATTTATGGCGTTTCTCGGGGCCATGGTCTTGCCCCGTTCGAGGTCTAGCGCCAGGGCCTAAGCCCCCTCCAGCAAAGCCCTCGGGTAGGGGCGCAGGAGGAAAACTGGCAGTCATTGGTTGACAATCCACCCAGGTTCTTCAAAGTGCATTTGTGTAGCTGAAAATCATGGAATAAACAGAAAGCCCTGGGACAAATTGCATTGTTCCAGGGCCTTTTGGTGATTGAGTTCAATGAATCCAGAGGGGAATGGGATTCAGACGTTATGCTTGCTGCAACCGGATTTGTACCCAATGCTTGGAACGGGCGATCGCTTCCTTACAGGACCGAGCACAGGGCACCGCAACAACGCTGCTATGCTCAGAATTGGCCCAGGCTGAATAGGTAATCACCCCATCCTCATCATCCTGCTCAATCTCGACGTTCCACCCTTGATAATCAAACTTCAAAACAATCTGGGGATAGTGAGGCATGTTCATAGGAACAGGTCGAGAATCAACTTCGACCGAGACAGCTTAGGCATTGGCCAGGTTTTGGGCGACAAAGTCCCAATTGACCAAAGAATTCAGGAAGGTCGAAATATAGTCAGGACGACGGCTTTGGTAATCCAAATAGTAGGCGTGCTCCCAAACATCCATGGTCAACAGCGGAATCTGGCCCATGCTAAGGGGATTCTCGGCATTGCTGGTTTTGGTTACCTTGAGCTGGTCGCCCTCTAGCACCAGCCAGGCCCAGCCGCTGCCAAACTGTGTGGCCCCGGCCTCTTTGAAGGCCGTGACAAAGGCATCAAAGCTACCAAAACTGTCATCAATTTTTTGCGCCAGAGCGCCCGTCGGCAGGCCGCCGCCCTGGGGTTTCATGCAGTTCCAGTAAAAGCTGTGGTTCCAGGCTTGGGCGGCGTTGTTGAATAGGCCAGCTTTGCTGGAATCGCCCGCGATCGCCTGAATCACAGCCTCAATGGGCTGCCCATCCAAGTCCGTTCCCTTGACCGCATCATTAAACTTCTGCACATAGGCAGCATGGTGCTTATCGTGGTGAAATTCCAATGTGCTCTTGGAGATATGGGGCTCCAAAGCGGTGTAGCCGTAGGGCAATTCGGGTAGTTCGTAAGACAAGGCGTTTGGCTCCAACAATCGTACTTTTTTAGCCTAGCCCTGGGAAGTTGCGGCGGACAATGCCCCTTGGGGGGACATTCATTGGATTACTGATAATGAAAACCATTATCATGGTGGAATATCCTTGAGGCTGTGTCATGTACAGAACGCTTGGGTCCATCGGTCGAGTCTTGAAATTTGGGCTGGGAGGATTGGGGAGCGGGGGCGATC
>JAAUQQ010000027.1 GCA_012032745.1 Synechococcales cyanobacterium RM1_1_8 | reverse complement strand
CCTTGGTAGGGTCGGAGTCGGAAGTAGTGGGACGAGTCCGTCAGGGAGATTTCAGAAGAACCAGGTTCTGGAAAGACACATCGGCGGTCTTCAGGCTGGACTCGAAATCTCCTTGGACTGCTTCATTTGACCGGGATTGTCCGAGTCAAAGGCGAAGGACTTGCGCTCCAGGTACATGTTTTGCAGCTCAGATTCTTCACCCCAGGAGCTGTTCTCCACGGCCAGGTTGACGTTGGAGGAGTAGGAGCCCGAGGCATTGGAGAAAACCCGCTGGGCGGCTTCGCGGATACTGACGCCCATTTCCTCGGCCTGCTCTTTGGCATGGCGACGGACGTAGTTCATCTCCAGGGGCTCATCGGCCTCAGCGGCCATTTTCACGGCCCGGTCAATTAACGCCATTTGGTTAATGAACAGGTCACGGAAAACGCCGGAGCAGTTGACCACCACGTCGATGCGGGGGCGACCCAGCTCTTCCAGGGAGATCAGCTCCAGCTTGTTGATCCGGCCCAGGCTGTCGGGCATGGGCTTAACACCGACGAACCAGAGGATCTGGGCGAGGGATTCGCCGTAGGTCTTGATGTTGTCCGTGCCCCAGAGGACGCAGGCAATGGTCTCGGGGTAGGCTCCGTTGTTTTCGGCTTTTTGGCGATCGATCAGGCGATCGACCACGACCTTGGCCGACATCACAGCCGCCTTCGTGGGAATGGACTGGGGGTCCAGGGCGTGGATGTTCTTGCCGGAGGGCAATACGTTGGGGTTGCGGATGGGGTCGCCGCCGGGGCCGGGCAGGACGTATTGACCATCCAGGGCCTTGATCAAGCTGCCCATTTCCAGATCGGCGCAGACCTGCTTGAGGCAGAAGGCCAGGTAGTCAAATAGGACCACGAGCTTCTCTTCATCCAGGCCCTTAAAGCCAGACTTGTTCAGCGCTTTGAGATAGGCAGGCTTTTGCTGAATGCCGAAGAACTTGAAGATCTTCTTGATCCAGCCGAAGCGTTCGATCAGATCCACGCGGCCTTCGCGATTGGTGAGCTGGCGCACCATGGCCCCTACCGCAGCCCGCACCGCTTCGGTAATGTCCTGGCCGAGCTGCACGTCTTCCAACACACCCAGGTCGCTGCCGCGATAGATGCTCTCCATGGTGCGGCCCAGGCTTTCGGCGATGATCGTGGGCAGGCCAAAGATGCCTTCCTCATCGCGGTCTAGGCTGGCAATGTTGACCAGGGTGGCCACGGCTTCGCCCGCGCTGGGGGCCTTGCCAATCACATGCAGGCCGCAGGGCAGCAGGCGAGATTCGATCTCCATCAGTTGTCGGTACACGTTGCCGACGACCTTGTCCCGCTCTGCTTGGGTTAGTTCTGCATTTTCGTCGGGTAGATCTACATCTTTGTCGAGGTTGACCTGCACGGCGGTGCTGATGATGGTCTTGACAATGGAGGTGGCCCGCTCGTTATCGCGCAGGGTTTGGTAGGAGCCGACGAGTTCGCCCAGTTCCTTGAGGCCCTTGTAGAGACCGGCGTTTTCCGCTGGGGGGGTGAGGTAGCTGATGGTGGTGGCGTAGCCGCGCCGCTTGGCGATCGTCGCCTCGGAGGGGTTGTTAGCTGCGTAGTAGTAGAGGTCGGGAATGTTGCCGATCAGGCTGTCAGGGTAGCAGTCGCCGGACATGCCCATTTGCTTGCCGGGCATAAACTCCAGGGAGCCGTGGGTGCCGAAGTGCAGCACGGCATCGGCTTCCAACACCTTGTTTAGGTAGGTGTAGTAGGCGGCGAAGCATGGTGGGGGCTGGCGCTGCGGCTGTAGAGCATCATCATTGGATCGCCCTCGTAGCCAAAGGTGGGCTGGACGCCGATGAAGACATTGCCGAAGTGCTTGCCGTAGATCAGCAGACTCTCACCGTCGGTGTTGAGGGTGCCGGGGGCCGGTCCCCAGTTGGTCTCTAGGGCCTTGTGGTAGGGCGTCAGGCGCTCGTAGTCCGAGACTGACATTTTGTAGGCAACGTTCAGCTCGGGGCTGGCGTATTGGGCCTCGGCATCATGGATGATTTCCTCCATCAGCGCCTTGGCAGTCTTGGGCAGCTTGGGAATGTCGTAGCCGCTGGCCTTCATCTCTTGCAGCACGCAGTAGATCGAGCCGAAAACATCCAAGTAAGCCGCTGTGCCCACATTGCCCTTGTCCGGCGGGAAACTGAAGACGGTGATGGCAACTTTCTTGTCGGTGCGGGGCTTGCGGTGTAGGTTGGCCCATTTAATCGATCGCTGGGCGATCATTTCCACCCGGTCTTGGAGGGTGTGGGACTTGCCGGTGTTGCCGTCGCGACCGGAGAGGACGATGGGTTCGATCGCCCCATCCAGTTCAGGAATCGCAATCTGTAGCGCCACCTGAATGGGATGCAGACCCAGGTCGCTCTCCTCCCACTCTTCGGTGGTTTGGAACACCAGGGGCAGGGCCACCATGTAGGGGCGGTTGAGGCGCTTGAGGGTTTCGATCGCCTTGGGGTGATCCTGTCGAGCAGGGCCGCCCACCAGGGCAAAGCCGGTCAGGGACACCGTGGCATCGACGAGGGCGTTGTCTTTGTCCAGGGGATCAAAGAAATAGGCATTGACCGGCTTGGAGAAGTCGAGGCCCCCGTTAAAGACGGGGATCACCCGCGCTCCGCGATATTCCATTTCGGAAATCACCGCGACATAGTGGGCATCATCGCCGGTGACGATGTGGGAGCGCTGGAGCACCAGGCCGATGATGGGGCCATCCTGGGCCACGTCCTTACGGGAGTTGCTCCAGTTCATGTACTCCTTGATGTCTTCAAACATCGTGGGAGCCATGGGGTGCCAGATGCCCTGTTCGGGATAGACCACGGGATCGGCGAACTCAACCTCGGGCTGGTCGAGCCCATCGCCTTCGCTGTCCTTGTTGAAGACGTAGCGATCGCTAATCATCAACAAGAAATTCTCCAGGTTCTCCGGCGAGCCCCCTAGCCAATACTGGAAGCTCATCATGAAGCTGCGAGCGTCTTTGGCCTTCTCGACGGGCAGGTACTTCAGCACCTTGGGCAGGGTGCGCAGCAGCTTGAGCATGGCATCCTCGAAGCCCGCTGCGTCCTTTTGGCGGCGCTTCTTCATGAACTCGCCAATCATGCTCTTGGACTGGCCCAAGTTCGACATGGTGAACTTGCCCAGCTTGTTGAGGCGCATCACCTCAGGCATGGAGGGGAAGCAGATGGCGGCGTCGAGGTTGTCCCGGTGGGGAGCGACAGCGGCGGCGACCTTAACGGCCAGGTCTTCGATGAAGATCAGCGAGGCGATGAAGATATTGGCCTCGGAGACATCTTTCTCGAAGTTGGCGAAGTTCTCTTCGTCTCGTAGTTCTTCGATCAGGTAGCCGCTGATCTCGATCGCGATGTCTGAATGGGTTTCATTAATGGTCCGCACGGCGGCAGACAGCGCACTCTGGTACTGAGACTCCAGTACGACGTAGACCACCTTTACGAGGGAACGACCTCTGAGGTCGTCGGGGGTAATGTGTCGAATGGTGGACTTAACGTAGGTGAACATCCAGGCTGAACTCCTCGGGGTGCTTGTTCTTGGGTGGTGCTTGTTCTGGGGGTGGGTGGATCACCAGCGGCTGTGGTCAGGCCCTGGGCCAATGGCGCTCAAGCTGGAGCATCGCAGGCTGGCCTAGGGGAGCAGGAATACCTATGGCCCCTTAGGATTTGTACCAAAAAATGGGGGTTTCAGCGGGGTTTGGCGAGGAGCTGACACAATTTGACAAGAAGGAATCTGAAGAATTGAAACGATCTGTTGTAAAGCTTGACTTTTTGTAGCCCAGGCTTGGGCCGTCTCGAATGACTGGTGCGCTAGATTAGCAGCAGCGAGTTTTTCGATCGCCTCATGATTCAGACTCTGCAAGCCAAAGAGATTAGCCTGGCACAACTCAGCACTCACTTTGGCCTGGAGCGCTCCGATGTCTCCAGCTTTTTTCCTGAGTGGCAGCAGAACCTTCCTGAGTTGACGAATGGAGAGATTCAGGCGCTGGAAGAAGTCAAGCAGGATTATTTACACCTAGAGAAATATCCGCTGCTAGAACCCGTTGTCAAAATGGTGGTGCTTTCTCCCTTGCTACGGTTAGCGGGGTTTTACCGCCCCCCGTTTTATCTTTCAGCTGAGAAAGAGGTTCAGCTTGAATCCTACGATGATGCGCTGCTGGTGCGGGGACGCATTGATGTCTTGGTGTTTACGCCGCAGTTTTGGGTGTTGGTGGTTGAGGCGAAGAAAGCAGAGTTTTCCTTGGATGCAGCTCTGCCCCAAGCCTTGTTTTATATGCTGGGGCAACAGGAGCAGACCAAGGCCAGGTATGGATTTGTCACAAACGGCAGCGAGTTCCAGTTTTTGAAGCTGGAGGCGCTTCCCCCAGAAGCTACCGAAGGAACCATTACGCCGCCGCCGACCTCCTCAAGCCTTAGCTGGCAATACGGACGCTCCTATCCACTGTCGATTTATCGGGGGGACGATCTCCAGCAAGTGTTGCGCGGCTTAAAGCAGCTTGGGCAACAGGCCGCGAGCATGTAGCTGAGGAATGTACCAGACTAAGCGAGCAACGCTTATCTTACTGAGAGGATGTTTGAGAATTCGCCAAAGCCAGCGATCCTATACCCAACAGGCTAGACTGTGCCCGCTTTTTTAAGCAAAAGTACGGGCTATTAGCACCATCAGCTATGGCCAAAGCTATTCTCAAACATCCTCTGAGACTGAGAGACTGACTGATTCAGCCACGTTGGGCTAAACCTCAATGAGGTTTTATTCGTTTTTCTTAATCCCAAACTAATTCTATCCGTGTCTTGTCTCAACTTAGCCCAGGCCTGGTGCAGCCGCTGAAATGCCCCTAGGTCATGGAATGCTTGGATAAAATCAATGTAGAAATTCAACAATTTTGAAACTTTTCTTTATTTCAAAAATCATCAATTGTTAAATGCCCCCGATGGGCATTGTTTTTTGACAGTGAAATGTCGTTTAATCAAGGTATCTGGACGATTGAATGGATGGTGCGGATTATTTGGGATGAGTATTTGAGCCTATTCCTGAAGGGTGGCTGTTTCCCGAGTTGCCTGGACCATCCCAACAGTTTTCAGAGATGATTTTATGACGATCGCCGTTCGGGAGCTATAACCTTGAATCTTTCCTTCGACCTGTATTCCGGGATATGGAGTCTCTCTACGCAATATCATTTGGCACTGCATATCCCCGATGGTTTTTTGAGCCTGCCGGTTAGCCTGTTTGGCTGGGCCGTGGCCATTGGCCTGATCGCAATTTCCCTCAAGCAGGTGGAAGCGATCTATGGCGATCGCACCGTTTCCCTGATGGGGGTCTGTGCCGCCTTTATTTTTGCCGCCCAAATGATCAACTTCCCCATCCCCGGCGGCACCTCGGGCCACCTCATGGGCGGCACCCTGGCGGGGGCGCTGCTGGGCCCTGGGCCGGATCCCTGGTGGTGAGCGCGGTGTTCATTGTCCAAGCGGTGCTGTTTCAGGATGGCGGCCTGACGGCCCTAGGCCCCAATATTTTTGTCATGGGGCTGATTGGCACCTTCGGCGGCTACTACCTCTACCGCGCGGTGCGGTTTGCTTTGGGGCGCGATCGCTGGTTTGCGGCGGCCGTCGGTCTGGCCGTCGCTTCCTGGATGAGCGTGATGGTGGCGGCACTGATCGTGGCAGTCATGCTGGCCCTCTCAGGCACCGTGCCCCTGGGCGTCGGCCTGGTGGCCATGGGCCTGTGGCACGCCCTGATTGGCATTGGCGAAGCGCTGATCACCGTAGCGGCGGTGGGCTATGTCTGGCGCAGCCGCCCTGGGCTGCTATACGATCCGCCCCGCAATGTGCGGCCGCAGAGTGCGCCTTTGACTGAAGCGACGATGCGGTAGGGGGGTAGGAGGTGGGGAGAGGAGGTGGGGAGTCGGCCATCGGAAATAGACTGGCTGCCCCCACTGCCCATGCTCTACCTCCCCCAAGCTTTCTAGTGCAGCGAGGCGTAAGTTTCCGTATTAGCTGAGCCGACCTCATCCCCCAGCCCCTGCTCCCCAAAAAACACAACAGCCTGGAGAAGGGGAGCCGGATCGAAGTCCCTCCCCCTTTCTGGGAGAGGGATATAGGGTGAGGGTAGCCAAACTTACGCCCGAGTCTATTAGCCCGAATCGTTAAATAAAAATAAGGAGATCAAGAGACATGAGCGATCGCCCCACTCAACTGCGATACGGTACGTTTTTTCTGAGCGGCTTGGGCATTGCCCTAGGGGTTGCAGTGCTGGTTTCGCCCTTTGCGAGTCCCAGCCCCGATGGCCTTAATCGCGTGGCGGAGGATCTGGAGTTTGCAGACAAGGAGCATCCAGATCCCCCGGCGAAACAGTTGCCCTTTGCCCAGATTTTTGATGGCTATGCCCTCAAGGGGGTGCCGGAGGCTGTAGCAACTCCGGTGGCGGGGCTGGCTGGCACGCTGGTGACATTCGGGCTAGCCTGGGGTGCAGGCAAACTGCTGGTGCGCAAGTCCCAGGGTGCCGATTGAGCGGCGTAATTTAAGACGATCCCGTGATTGATGCGCCATAAATACATCAATCACGCATCCATAAATAATGCATCTATAGGTCAGCATCTTGAAGATTTCGGAGCGTTTCATTTAGTGTTGCTGCAAATTGCTGCTTTTCGATTTGATATTGATAGTCAGAAGATCAGCTTTTGGAATGCCTTGGCCCCCAAAACCCATGTGCTTTGTGTGGGGTTGATGGTCTTGGCGATCGCCCTCACGCCCAATGGCCATTGGTGGACTTGGGGAGTCTATGCCCTGGCCACGTTCTGCTGGATGGTGCTCAGCAAAATCACTTGGCCTGTGCTGCTCAAACGGGTGGCGATCGAATTTTCCTTTATTGGGACTGTATTGCTAGGAACGCTGTTCCAGCGCGGCGGCGAGGTGCTGTGGCAATGGGGTTGGTTGCAGGTGACAGAGACGGGTTTAGTTGTGCTGGGCAGCGTGGCCTCCAAGGCAATCCTTTGTTTGCTGTTGCTGAATTTGCTCACCCTGACAACCTCGGTTCCGGCCCTGCTCCAGGCCCTGGTGCAGTTGCGGGTTCCGCCGCTGCTGGTGGCGATTTTGGCCTCCATGTATCGCTACATTGGCGTGCTGATCGATGAATTTAGCGCCATGCGCCAAGCGGCCACCTCTCGCAATCTGATGGTGTCCTCCCGCCGTCGCCAGCGCGGCATCCTTGGCAATGTGTTTGGGTCTCTGTTCATTCGCACCCTGGACCGGGGCGATCGCATTCACCAAGCCATGGTGGCGCGGGGCTATACCGGCCTGCCCCGCCACCGCAACCCAGTCCAGGCAAGCTGGCGGGATGGCGTTGCGATTAGCGCGATCGCCCTGATCAGTCTGCTTGGCCAAGCCCTCTATCTGCCCCAGTTCTTGCTCAATTTTTAATGCACCACAATACGATTTCAGTCACTAACTTGGGCCACACCTATGACGATGGAACCCAAGCTCTTCAAGACATTAGCTTTGCCATCGAAGCAACGGAACGAGTGGCTCTCATTGGGGCAAATGGTTCCGGGAAATCGACCCTACTGCGGCACCTGAATGGCATTTTATTGCCCCAATCGGGTGGCATTAAAGTGGGGGAATGGGAGATGTTGCCGGAGCATCTCAAGGAGATCCGTAACTTTGTCGGTTTGGTATTTCAAAATCCCGATGATCAGCTATTCATGCCCACGGTTTGGGAGGATGTGGCCTTTGGCCCGCTCAACCAGGGCATTGAAGACCCACAGCTAAGCGATTGGGTGCAGCGGTCCATGGCGGCGGTGGGCTTGGATTGCAGCTATGGCGATCGCATGGCCAGTAATCTTTCAGGGGGGGAGAAAAAGCGGGTGGCGATCGCGGGCGTCCTGGCGATGCAGCCCCAGATCCTGGTCCTGGATGAGCCCTCGGCCCAGCTCGATCCCTATGCCCGCCGCCAGTTGATCCAGCTCCTCCATGAGCTGCCCCTGACCCAGTTGATTGCCACCCACGATTTGGATTTGGCCTTGGAGTTGTGCCAGTCTACGATTGTGCTGAGCCGGGGCCGGGTGGTGTTTTCGGGGCCGACGGAGCAGGTTTTGGGCAATCCTGAGTTTCTCCACAGCCATGCCCTCGAATCGCCGCTGTGCTATAGCCGCCCCTATTGCCAGGTGGCAGATGCCCCCCGCTGGGATAGGTGAGTGGGATGGGTGATAATGATTGACCTTGCCACTGTCCAGATTCGGCCCTTTGAAACGGGCGATCGCAACTTCATCCTCAGCCTCATCCCCCGCTTCATCGAAAAGGCCATGCCCCCCGGTCGCGCCCCCATCCAGGTGATTGCTGGCATCGAACGGCCCCTGCTGGACTTCATGGAGGAACGCCCGCCCATCCATGCACTGCTGATTGCTGAACATACAACTATCGAGAACAAAACCCAGCGCCTCGGCTTCATCTATCTCCAGCCCCAGGTAGATGGCTTCTCCCGAGAGCGCCACGGCCACGTGTCCGACATTGCCATCACCGCAGAGGCCGAAGGCAGCGGACTGGGTCGCCTGCTGATGGCAGAGGCGGAGCTGTGGGCGCGGACCAAGGGCTATCGTTTTTTGACGCTAAATGCCTTTGCGGCCAACGGGGCCGTGCGCCGCTGGTACGAAGATCAGGGCTATGAGCCGGATATGGTGCGCTATTTCAAACCACTGACCCAGTAGGGACATGGCACTGCCATGTCCCCAGGCCATATCCCTGCCGTGGCCCTAGGCCGTGGGGGCGATCGCCTCCCCATTCCCCACGATCGCCTTCATGCCCTCCAACGTCGCTGGAATCGTGCCGGGATCCATAAACATCACCTTGCTGCTATCGCTCTCGCCGATTTTTTCACCCATGCGCAGGTAATGCTCCGTCAGCAAAAATTTCAGCGCCTCGGCTGACTTGGGATTGTCTTGCAGCGCATCGCCCAGGATTTTGAGCGCATCGGCGGTGGCCATGGCATTGAGCGCGGTCTGCTGCCGCTCGGCCTGGGCCTTCATCACCAGGGCCTTTTGGGCCGCTTCCGCATCCAGCAGCACGGACTTTTGCCGGGCTTCGGCATCCAGCACGCGGGCTTCCGCATGGCCTCGGGCGCTGTTGACGGCGGCATCTTTTTCACCCTCGGAGGTCAGAATTGCCGCCCGCTTTTTGCGCTCGGCGGTCATTTGCAATTCCATGGAATCGAGCACGGCCTTGGAGGGCACAATCTCCCGCAGCTCGACGCGGGTGACTTTTACGCCCCAGGGATCCGTGGCAGTGTCCAGCTCCCGCAGCAGCACTTCGTTGACCTTGGTGCGCGCGGTGAAGGTCTCATCCAGCTCCAGGTTGCCCATCTGTTCACGAATCTGGGTCAGCACCAGGTTGACCATGGCATCGCGCAGATTCTGCACCTTGTAGTAGGCCTTGGGCAGATCGACAATGCGCCAATAGACCACGGCATCGGCGGTGATCGAGACGTTGTCCTTGGTGATGCAGTTTTGGGGCGGAATATCGAGGACGCGCTCGCGGATGGTTTCCTTGGTGGCGATGCGATCGATGAACGGAATCATAATGTTGAGACCGGGCTCTAGCTTCTTACCGCTGTATTTGCCCAGGGTTTCCACCAGGGCCTGGTCGCCCTGGTTGATGATTTTGATGGTACTGGCGAGGACGCTGCCGCCCACAGCCACTGAAATTAAAAAGCCAATAAATGAACCCATGGTTCTAGGTCTCCTAATAAGCGATAAATCTAAGTTGTGATCCCCGGTCAAGCGCTGTACACCTGGTCTATTCCCCCGGCAGGACGATGCGCTCTGGGCTCTGGGGCATCACAATCAGCGTGTTGCCCTGCTGTTCGACCACATGGACGGTTTGATGGGCTGCAATCTCCAGGCCGGGATCGTAGGCGCGGGCCTGCCAGGAGCCGCCTTCATACTGGACCCGGCCCGTGGCTCCGGCGGGGATTGAGGTGAGGGTGGTGGCCACCCAGTCGTTCATCTGCCAGGTGCGATCGCGGCGACTGCGCGACAGGCGGCGAAACCCGAACAGCAGCAGTGTAGAAAGGGCCAGCCAAATCACTCCCTGGATCCAGAGCTGGGGAATAACCAAGGCGGCGATCGCACCCCAAAGGCACTCAAGCCCAGGGCAGATTCTGCAAATGCCGAAGGAATCACAATTTCCATCAGGCAAAATACGAGACCTAGGAATGCCCAAAAATAGACCGGTGGGAGGGCCATGGATGCCTTGTCCAAATCAAAAACGGGCTCTGGTGGGTGGGTTGACTGTTCCAGGCCAGTCCGTTGACGATTGCTACAGCCGCTGTGCCAGGGATTCCGCAGCGATCGCCCAACCCCAAACCCGAACCCTCACCCAAATCAAAACCCAAGCCCTCTCTAGGCTAAGCGAGCCTCCCCGCGATCGGGGGAGGCTGCGCAACAAATTTCAACCAAAGCCACCAAACCCTGGTAAAACTTCAAAGTCGAGGCCTTGGCTGGATCCCAAAACCAGATCCCAGACTAAACTACATGGGGGCTGCCAGAGCCATCTCAATGCTGACTCGCCCTGCTGGCTCTCACCCTTCCCGACCTGTGTCTCCCCCATTCTTTTCAACTCAGATCCCATGAACGGCATTGAACCTTTAGTCAATCCCTATCTGTGGGCCATTGGTGATGGGGCACTCGACCTCGTACCGGGCACCGAAATCGCAGGGCGCTATCGCGTTGTGGCTCCCCAGGTCTGGCTAGATACCCAACCCAGCCAGGCCGTGGAGCATCCCGAAGACATCCACCGGGAGCTGCTGCCCTACCTCTATCTCTATCCCCATCGCCTGCACCTGCCGGTGATCTATGACGTTTGTCCCCTGGAGGACTACGAGGCTCCGGTGCTGCTGCTGGAAAACGTGCCCCTGGAGGGAGCCGGAAGCCTTCAGCCCCGCTTGGTAGAGCGGCTATCCCAGGCGACCTCCCTGCGCCAGGCCTCCTGGTTTTGGCAACTGTTGGACCTCTGGCTGCCCCTGTCGGAGATGGGCGTGGCTGCCAGCCTGCTAGTGGAAGACAACCTGCGGGTGGAGGGCCGGCGGCTGCGGCTGCGGGAACTCTACGCCGCCATGGGCAAGGACAAGCCCCTGGGGTTTGGCCTGGCCAAGCAGCGCTACCAAGGCGAGGTGCCCCTGCCCACCCTGCACCAATTGGGCGAGCGCTGGAGCGAGTGGGCCGCCGGGAGCCACCCGGAGATTCGGGCGGAGCTGTTGGCGATCGGCACCCAGCTCCAGGCTCCCATCGCCGACATGGCCGCCATTCGCCAGCGCATGAATTTGCTCTTGCTCAAGCAGTCATCCCAATTTCCCTTGCGGATGCAGTCGGCGGGCCAGACGGACCCAGGCCCCCAGCATCGGCAAAATGAAGACACCTGCTACCCGCTGCCCTCGGACCTGAAGAATCGCGGTGTGGTTCCCGATAGCCAGTTGATTCCCCATTTGTCGATTGTCTGTGATGGCATCGGCGGCCATGAAGGCGGAGAAGTGGCCAGTCAGATGGCGGTGCGATCGCTCAAACTCCAAATGCAGGCTTTCCTGGGGGAATTTTCCCAGAGCACCACCCCGATCCTGCCCGAGGTGATTGCGGAACAACTGGCCGCCAGCGTCCGCGTCGCCAACAACCTGATCAGCAGCCAAAACGATGCCCAGTCCCGCAGCTCCCGCCAGCGCATGGGCACGACCCTGGTGATGACTGTGCATGTGCGCCAGCCCCTGGTGCCCGACGCGCCCCCGGCCCCATGAGATCTACCTGGTCAACGTGGGCGACAGCCGCGCCTACTGGATCACCGAGCGCCACTGCCAGAGCCTGACTGTGGACAACGATGTGGCCAGCCGGGAGGTGCGCACAGGCCGCAGCTTCTACCGCAGCGCCCTCCAGCGCAGCGATGCGGGCTCCCTCACCCAGGCCCTGGGCACCCGCAGCGGCGACAACATGCAGGTTTCGGTCCAGCGCCTGGTCCTCGATGAAGATGGCCTGCTGCTGCTCTGTTCCGATGGCCTCAGCGACAATGGCCAGGTGGAGCTGGCCTGGGCCGATGCGGTGGCTCCAGCCATGAGCGGCCAGATTGGCTTGGACCAAGCGGCCCAGACCTGGGTGGATCTGGCCAATGAACGCAATGGCCATGACAACGTTTCGGTGGTGGTCAACCGCTGCCGGGTATCGCCCGAATATCCGGTGTTGATGGCGGGGGAGGCGATCGACGAGGCCACGGCCAGCCCGGCAGAGTCCCTCACCGCTGCCTCCGAAGCGCTCCAGGCCAGCCTGCCCACCGATGTTCCCGAGCCCGTGCCCAGCCGCCGCTTGGGCGCGGTACTGCGGGCCTTGGTGAGCATTTTGCTGATTCTGGGTCTCGGCGGTTTGCTGGGCTTCTTGGCCTTCCGCCGCTTCCGGGGCGATGGGCCGCCGAGCTTGCCGCCCAATGGGGTCCAGGAGGGTGAGCTGCAATTGCCTCCGCCCGGCCAGCCTTCCCCTGGCGAGACCGCCCCCGGTGGCTCGACCGATGCGCCCTTTTCTCAACCCGATGCTGAATCGGGCGCTGAGCCGGGAACTGAACCAGAGGCGAATCGGGAATTGCTCGCGCCCCAGGGGTTGGAGAGACCCGCCGAGGGCGGTGATGGGGCTGCGGAGCCCGGAGGTGCGGCTGTAGACCCACCGTGAGACGGCCCCGCCCTGGGAGAGTTTGCCTGGGAACTTGCCCTGGGAACTTGCCCTGGGAACTTGACCTGGGCCGTAGGCTGGGAGCGGGGCTTCAGTTGTTTGCGCATCCAGTCGGGGCGGGTGAGGCGGTAAGATTGTTGCGATAAAAAACATTCCTGGCCCGGCGATCGCCTGCGATCGCCGGGTCAATGTTCAGATTCTGCTTGGAGAAAATTGTATGAAAGTTGGCGATCGCGTTCGTGTCAAAGCATCCGTCATGGTTTACCACTATCCCAAGAAGGTCCACCAAGCGGTGGACCTCCAGGGTATGGAGGGCGAGATTCAGAACATCGCCACGGAATACCACGGCAAACCGATCAGCGCCAACTTTCCCCTCCATGTCAAGCTTGATGGCGACAAGCCCTTTTTTGCCCATTTGCGGGAAGAGGAGCTGGAGCTGATCGATTAGGGCTTCGCCTGAGCGTTCACGGGCCTATCCCCTCTGGGCGCGCCGCCGCTCCAGCCAGCCGCGCACATCCCAATCCTGGGCCATGGAGGCCAGCTCCTGCTGGTTTTGCAGGGCCAGGGCACGATGGCGCTGGCAGTAATCGGCGAAGGCCTGGCGCTGGAGGCGCTCGCGGCGAAAGTGGTGGGCCAACTGTTGGCCTGCAAACTGTTGGCCTGCAAACTGTTGACTTGCAAGCTGTTGGCCCGCGAGCTGTTGGCCTGCGAACAGGGCCGGTGCAGCGGGCAGGATCACCTGTTCCGTGGGATGGGCGGTGGGAAAGGGTAAGAGT
Organism: Synechococcales cyanobacterium RM1_1_8; assembly: GCA_012032745.1. Taxonomy (GTDB): domain Bacteria; phylum Cyanobacteriota; class Cyanobacteriia; order PCC-9006; family JAAUQQ01; genus JAAUQQ01. The sequence continues at coordinate 9,586 of JAAUQQ010000027.1, read as the reverse complement.
GTGCGCGATGGGGAGGCTTGCAGCGACTGGAGCGGGTCGTAGGCCATAGAGATCTTCTGGCGAGGCGGAATGGATGGATGGGCACCGGTTCGTCAGCACTGGTTTATTAGTGCCGGTTTATCAGCACCAGTTGACCAGGGGAGCACAGGGCCGTTGCTAATCTCCTGGTCATGATGCCCTGGCCGTGATGTCCTGGCCGTGATGTCCTGGCCGTGATGCCCTGGCCGTGATGTCCTGGCCGTGATGCCCTGGCTCTGAACGTGGGATCTTGACCCTAGCATAGGGCTTCTGGGCTGGGAGTAGCCTGGGATGCGATCGCGGCCCCCGCTCTTCTGCATCCGCCCTGCCCCTGGCTGAGCGCTTTCCAGGCCCAGGCCGTTACATAACTTTAGCCCCATGCCGGATTTGATTGCGTTTATTTGCTGCCCCAGGGAGTGGGCCGCCCGGCCCTCTACAGTGAGTTCAGCAGCAGCGCGTTGCGGTGTTGCGATGGGGGATGTGGTAGTCACCCAATTTTCAGAAAGCAGGATGCTCTCGCTTCGGCAGCACCCTGCTTTTTTTGCGAGAAAAAAAGGCTTGGGGCTGTTTCTCCCCTCGCCCAGGTTGGGGAGAGAGGCCGGGGTGAGGGCGTTTTGAGTGGGTCGCACTCAGGTCGCACTTAGATAATTAGAGATCTATTCCATCCAGCAAAGGCAGCGTGTGGCCCAAGAGGTAGAGCGAGCCGCAGAGGGTGATGGCGAGTTCTGGGGGATTGGGGGGTGCGTTGGGGGGCGCACTGGGGGAAGCAACAAGGGCCGCCGCTGGACGAAAAGCAGCAGCCAAGGCCGCTTCAACGTCTCCGAAGGCGCGGGCTTCGGCCAGTCCGCCACAGACCTGTTGGCCCAGGGCCGCCAGGGCTTCGGGGGGTTCGCTGCTGTGGTCCGGGACGGGGACGGTGTAGAGGCGATCGCCCCCCGCAGCAGGGCCGCCAGCACGGCTCGATGTTCCTTGGTGCTCAACATGCCCATGACCCAGGTGACCGATTGGCGGGGCCAGCGTTGATGGACATATTGCCCCAGGGCGATCGCCGCCGCCGGGTTGTGGGCTCCATCCACCAGCAAGGGCTGACCCCGGTAGCTGCGCCATTCCAGACGACCGGGCCAGCGAGTCGCAGCCATGCCCTGGGCGATCGCGCCATCGGAAATCGTCCAGCCCTGACGGCGTAGGGCTTGGAGGGCGGCGATGGCGATCGCGGAATTGGTCAACTGAATGTCGCCCAGGAGCGGGAGGGGGTAGGTCACGCCACAGGCCTGGGCAAATGCTGGCGGCTGGTTTGGGAACTGGTTTTTGGGAACGCCCCGTGCTGACTCGTCGCAAGCTGGCCAGTCACTCGCTGGCCCCGGCGAAACCCGCACCCCAGGCTCCACCCAGGTCACCGGACAATCCAGCAGCGCAGCCCGCGCCGCCACCACCGCCCGCGCCGCCTCGGGCAGCGGACCGACAATGGCTGGACAGCCTGCTTTGAGAATGCCTGCCTTTTCCCCTGCAATCTGGCCCAAGCTCTCCCCCAACACCTGCCAATGTTCCCTGCTGATCGATGTAACGATACTGGCCAGGGCCGTTTCTTTGACGTTGGTGGCATCGAGGCGACCGCCCAGGCCGACTTCCACCACGGCGATCTCCACCCGCTGTTCAGCAAAATGCAGCCAGGCAGCGGCGGTGGTGATTTCAAACAGGGTGGGCTGGGGCTGGTCGGGGGCGATCGCCCCAATCACGCGCTCCAGCAGCGCCACCAGGTCGGGCTCGGCGATCGCCTGCTGGTTAATGCGAATGCGCTCACCCCAGCTCAGCAAATGGGGCGACGTCGTACAGCCCGTGCGGTAACCCGCCGCCGTCAGCACCGAAGCCAAGTAGGCACAGACCGAGCCCTTGCCATTCGTGCCCGCCACATGGACCGTGGGCACACTGGCCTGGGGATTGCCCAGGGCTGCTAGGAGGCGGTGGATGCGATCGAGGCCCAGGTTGACGCCGAAGGGGCGAAAGGGCAAGAGCAGGTCGTCGATGGCGCGGTTCAAGGGGAGGGGGTCCGGGGGAGGGGGGGAGTAGATTTCCAGAAAACACAATACCCGTAGGGGCAGGTTTAGCAAAAGGGTCGATTACTTGGACCAGAAGGTCGAGGCAAAACCTGCCCTGGCCCTTGCCCTTGCCCTTGCCCCAGCCCCAAGCAACAGACCGGAATCACCGGGGCTGCATCCTAGGCCACTGGTGTCGGCCCAGAATTCTGCCTACCATAGGAGAACTACCCCATCCATCATCCAGCCCAACCATGATTGCTGCTTCAAACCAAGCGCCCGCCCAAACACCAGACCAGACACCAGGCCAAACACCAGCGCCACCGAGCTGGAAAATCAAACTGCTCTACGATGGCGATTGCCCCCTCTGCCTACGGGAGGTGAACTTCCTCACCCGCAAGGATGCAGGCCGGGGCCTGGTGGCCTTTGTGGATGTCGCTGCCGATGACTACGATGCCGCGCGCCATGGCGGCGTGGACTTTGAAACGGCCATGGGTCGGATCCACGGCGTTTTGCCCGATGGCTCGACGATCCAAAACGTTGAGGTTTTTCGACAAATCTACGCCGTCCTGGGCATGGGCTGGATCTACGCTGCGACCCGGTGGCCTGGGATCGGGCCGCTGGTGGATTGGGCCTATGGCCTCTGGGCGGACCAGCGGCTGAGGCTGACCGGGCGGGGCGATTTGGCAGCAGTGGTGGCCCAGCGGCAGCAGCGCTTGGCGGGCTTGGGCGATCGCTGCGGCAGCGATCGCTGCGAAAGCCCGCCAGAAATCAAATGAAGCAGCTCTATTCAAAGCCATCGCCCGCTGAGATCAACTTCTAGCACCGCACCTTCTAGCACCGCATCCACCCACCACTGCTCCCCCATGGCAACCCCCACCCCCCGGCAAATCCTCCAGGCGCTGCTGCCTCACCTGCGGGTCGCAGCGGCCTATGCCCAAGAAATTCAATCATGCATCGCCGCCCAGCCCGAAAAAGACAGCGACAATATTTTTGTCTCAGCCCTGACCGATGCCGATCTGTCCATCCAAACCTTCGTTGAAGTCTTACTGCTGGGCCTGTTTCCAACGGTGCGTTTCCATGGCGAGGAGCATGAAAAGTCCCACAACACCAAGTATTTTCGCGCTCTTGATCTCGGCCCCCAGGATGATTATTTGGTAACCCTGGACCCGATCGATGGCACCCGCTTTTATTTGGATGGTCATGCCAACTATCAGATCATTCTCAATGTGCTCAATGCAGATGGCTTTGAGGCGGCCCTGGTGATCCGGCCCGCCTATGGCCGCTATTTCTACGCCCTGCGGGGGGAAGGGCTGTTTCAGGGGCGATCGCCGACAGCCTAGAAGATTGCCAGCCCCTCAAAATTCAGCAGCCCCAGCCCCGAATCTACCTGGGAGGCGGAGCCAGTGCCCTGAAGCCCAAGCTGGCAGACAAATACGAAGTCATTGATATCCACGCCGACTATTCCGCAACAGCCCAGGTGGCCAGTCCAGCCAGTTTTCTGATGGGTGACCTCAGCGGGGCAGTGCTGATGGGGGCGCAATTCATTGATGGGGCTGCCTTCGCCTTCATGGCCCAGGAGGCAGGCGCGATCGTGACCCAGCTAGATGGCTCGCCCCTGCCGCCGCTGAGTGACTATGCCGCAACCTACAAATGGCCACCCTTGGCGATCGGGATGGATGGGGAGGTGCATGGAGATTTGCTTGCGGCGGCGATCGCTTAAGCTCAGGCCCGCTCAGCGCCGCGCCACGGTAATGGTAAATAGAACAGCCATGGCGCGGCAGAACAGCAACGCCATGGCAATGGACCCAGCTCAGAGATGCCTAGACAACAAATGCGCCGCTGAGTTCGCTGACGGTCTTCCAGCCGACCACCGCCAGCTTGTCATCGCCCTTAAAGATCTCAGCGCCCTGGGCACCGTTTCTCAAAGTCAGCTCAGACTCCGCGAAGCCTTTCAAGGTTGTGGAGCCCATCTGGTAGTTGGCGATGAAATCATAACCCTCGCCGATGCTGAGGATGACAGTGGCATTGCCAGCACCCCCCAGCCAGACTTCATCCATGCCGGAACCGCTATCGATGACATCGGCACCGCCGTTGGCGTAGATTTTGTCATCGCCAGCGCCACCGAGGATGCGATCGGCCTGAGCGCCGCCATAAATGAGGTCATTCCCCGCTCCACCCACCAGCAGATCGGTGCCGCCATTGCCGTAGAGGATGTCGTCGCCATCGCCGCCGCTGAGGCTGTCACTGTCGCCGCTGCCGTAAAGCTTGTCGTTGCCAGCACCGCCATCGAGTTCATCTCCACCACCATTGCCGTAGAGAAGATCATCGCCGCCATCGCCAAACATGACATCGCGGTTTTGGCCCCCAAAGAGCTGATCGTTGCCGCCGCCGCCGTAGAAGACATCGAAGCCGCCGTTGCCATAAAGTTGGTCATCGCCATCTTTGCCCATGAGCAGCTCAGATTCAGCGGTGCCGAAGACCTGTTGGGGTGCATTGCGATCGCCATCACTGCGCAGCCTGACGGAGATGATGCCGCTGGCTGCATCAGCATCGCCCTGGGCCAGGGTTCCAGCAGCGAAGTCTTCGATGATCAGCGCACCCAGATCAATGGATTGCTCGCCAGAGCCCGACTGGTACAAGCCTTGGTCCAGTCCATCACCATCCACAAACTCGCTATTAAACGCGGTGTTGCGGCCCGTGAGCAAAAAGCCGCTCGGGGGCAGCAGCGCCGTGACGCTACCGTCATCCGAGGAAATCGTGAAGGGCGAAACATCGCTGTTGCCGCTCCAGCTCCAGGACCAATCGACCAGCTCATCCAGGGAAGCAACGCCATCAGCGGCATCGGCTTCGCTAATGGAAAAGGCACCCGTGACTGCATCGCCATTGCCCCAAAAGCCCAAGTAGCTGACATCAAATACAACTAAGGGGCTGACTGAAATTGAGGCTCCAGTTGCGCCAGCATTGCCCTGCAAAAAACTGCCAGCGATGAAGTCTTCGATGATCAGCGCGCCCAGATCCAGGGATTGCTCACCGGAGCTAGGAACGTACAATCCTTGATCGAGTCCATCGGGATCAGCGAAGCTGGCATCGATTGGGGTATTGATCCCCTCTAGCAAGAACCCTCCCGGCGGCAGTAGCGCAAAGGCCTCTCCATCCTGGGAAGAGACGGAGAAGGCGGCAATCTCTTCATTACCGCTCCAATTCCAGGACCAAGCAACCAGCTCATCGAGGGAAGCGATGCCATCGGCGGCATCGGCTTCACTGATGGAGAATCCGCCTTTGATCACGGCATCGCCGTCCCAAAAGCCACTGTACTTGACGCCAAAATCCAAGACTTTGCTAACCAAAACGGAGCCCGTTTCAGAGTTGCCTTGGGAGAAGGTTCCTGCGGAAAAATCTTCAATCAAGGCTGCACCTAAATCGATGATTCTTTCCCCTGAAGCGGCTTCATATAATCCTTGATCCAAGCCATCTGCATCGCTGAAGTCTGGGGCGATCGCGCGATTCTCCCCCTCAATCAAAAACCCGCCCGGTGGGGTGAGTGCGATCACGCTTCCACCATTGGAGCTGATTGAGAATTCCGCAACGGCATCGTTCCCCGTCCAAGCCAAATCCCAAGCGGTAAGCTCATCCAAAGCAATGACACCATCTGCCGCAGCCTCTATGCCCGTGGTGAAGAGACCCTTGACCAAGCCGCCCCCATTATCCTGCCAAAAATCAGCATATTGAATGCTGTACCGTAGGCTAGTTGCTGTATTCAAAATTCAATCCTCCGTGGAGCTTGGTTAAGCAATAACTGTTATGAGATGTCGCTGCACCCACTGATGAGTTTGTTCTCTTTCGTTGGTGATGGAAGCTGCTTGTAAAAATGGTGAAACCCGTTCTTAAAAGTCTGCTGAAAGACTCGGGCATGAGTTTGGTAACCCTCACCCTAAATCCCTCTCCCCGAGAGGGAGAGGGACTTCGAGCCCCTGATATTGGCCCAGGGCAGGCGAGGGAAGGTTGTCTGACCTGATCGACCTGACCCGAGACTTGACTTCAGGCCGGCTGGCTACGAACCAATGATGCCGCCATCTTTGCGGGTGAGGACAACGGTGGCATCGCGAGGGATCGTGACCCCATTCGTGGCGACGGGAAAGTTCGACACCGCTGGGTTGCCATCGCCGGGATGCTGGATGTTGATGAACATGGTGCGGCGATCGGGAGTAATGGCAACGCCAGTCACTTCGCAGCCTGCTGGCCCTGCGAAGAGGCGGCGGATTTCGCCGGTTTGGGGATTGGCCACCAATAGTTGGTCATTGAGACCTTTCTTTTGACCGCCATCGGTTTCAATGAACAGACGCCCATCGGGATCTGCCCAGAGACCGTCGGGGGAACTAAAGGTCCGCTCATCGCCCTCGCCATGGGTCTCAGAAGCAATAAAGGGAATAGTCCAAGTAAAGCGGGTTCCCGTGTGGCCGTCGCTGTCCACCATTTCAAGGATGTGACCATCTGGGTTGGGCGCTTGGGGGCTGCCAGGCCCCGTCGTTGTACGGCGGCTGTTGTTGGTCATGGCCCAGAAGATGTGACCATTGCCGCCCACGGTGGTCCACTCGGGGCGATCCATCGGAGTTGCACCCACAAGATCAGCGGCTTCGCGGGTGTAGACCAACAGCTCCGCCTGGTTCTTAAATTTGCCCTTGAGCGCTGGATTGGATAGGTTCAGCGCCAACCACTCGCCAGTGCCGTTTTCATTGAACTTGGCCACATAGAGCGTGCCGTGGTCCAGGGGGCTCATGTTGCGAGCGCGGAGCGATCGCCAGCTCGCTTGGGAAACAAACTTGTAGCAGTAGTCAAAGCGCTCGTCATCCCCCATATAGCCCACGGCCCGGCCTCCCTTGCCCACCGTGACGGCAATCCCTTCATGCTTGAAGCGGCCCAGGGCGGTGCGCTTGACCGGCGTTTGGCTGGCATTCATGGGATCGATTTCGACGACCCAGCCAAAGCGATTTCTCTCATTGGCATAGTCTGCATTGGAGAGGTCAAAGCGAGGATCAAATTTCTCCCAGCCATAGCCAAATCCACCACTGGTCACGCCGTAGCGCCTGTCGCGATCGCTGGCAGTCCAGGTTCCCGCAGGGCCGACACCGAAGTAGCCATTGAAGTTTTCTTCGCAGGTGAGATAGGTTCCCCAGGGGGTATAGCCATTGGCGCAGTTGTTGAGCGTGCCCTGGGGCGCGTTATTGGCCTTGTTCTTCAGGAGTTCACTGTTGGCGGCTGGGCCGCTAAAAGCAACGGTCGTATTCAAGTGAATACGACGGGAATTATTGCTGGCAACTCGCTGCCATTTGCCGCTCTCTTTCTTGATGGCGACCACAGCGACCCCATGGGCATGTTGGGAAAGGCGAACATCCTCTAGGCTTTCGGGTTGAGCTTTGCCCAAGACATGGGGGTTGGTGCCATACTCATGGTTGACGCAGAGCATCCCTTCGGTATTGCTGGTTTCATTCTTCGGGAAAAACCACATGCCATCGTGGCCAATGCCCACTTGATTTGCCTGCTGAGCAGCGGTGGGGCGACTATTCGGATTGCCATTGTAGGAGGCCCCCCCTGGCTGCAAGGATGTGCCCCAGGGAATCAACACATCGTACTGATAATCCGATGAAATCGTGGGCTCTGGAAGGTTCTCATCTGGGTTGCGACTGGTAGCCTGGGCGATGGTCAACGGGCTAAAACCAATGACAGGGTTTGGCGTTCCAGTCGCCTGAGCCACAAGGGTGCCCGAGCTAGCATGGGTCATCGCCGATGCGGCCTTGGTCAGCAGACTCTCACCGACGAAGGCTCCCATAAACCCAGTGGCTGAGAGTAGGGCACTGCGTTGCAGGACAGAACGCCGGGACAAACTGGCGCGAAAAATATCTTCGAAAGGTCGATTACCTGAATGATTGGAAATCTCGTTGTCGTGTTCGAACATGGGTAGGCTCCGCGTTAGATTAGCAATGGCTTAGATTCGGTCAAGCAAACTTATTGGAAAAACTGGTGGAAAAACTTGCTGGTAGATTTCCTGCAAAACTGGCCATGAATAAATTCATAGATGAATGAAAAACCATGACAATTGAGGAAAGACTACGATGTGATCCCTAGTCCCATCGGCTCATCGTTGATTGGATTTGTTCTCCGGTCAAGGCACCCGCATCAAAGGCAGCTTCTAGGCCAGACAAGGGAGCTGGACTGGCTACAGCTTCTCTAGGCGCAGAGGCAACGACCGTTCGCCTGGGGCTATGGTTGTTATGGCGCTGCAACAATGCATAGGCATCGTGGTATTTTGTCCACTGCGCAATCTGGGGAGATTGATTCCACTGATCCCGAGAAACAGTGGTGGTAAACAGGGGCATGACTTCACCATTTCGGTTGATCAAGGCAGAAATCTTGAGGGTTGAAAGACTCAGATCCTTCTGAAACCTCTGGGAGATTTCAGCCTGGACTGAGCGCTCGCTCCAACGAAGTAAATCACGGTATTCCAGTGGATTTTCGATGGGAACTTCAAGCACCATCTCTTCCGCGCTTGCCCTAGCTGCAGGAACCTGAGCAATAAAACTCCCTGCGATGATTAGTGCGGCAGAAGCTAAAGAAAGCAGGCGTGCCGAAGACTGAGTGATCTCGAGAAAATGAGAAAAAACATAACCCATAACAATGATGGCTTCAGGAATCAACTTTTAGATGCAAAACTGAACGAGTTCGGGACTGTCGCCCATCTCTAGTGACGCCCACGGCCAAATCAGCCGCTGTTCGAGAACCACTGCCCGTGGGCTGCAGCGGTCTCAGCAATGGGCTATCTCTAGTTGCCAGGGTTGCGCCAATCGATCCTGGCCCAATGATGACTGCCAAGTCAACTAACACTGTGAGCACCCTGGCCGCATCAGCAACATCATGATGGTCTAACGTTAATTTAGGATTAAGTCGAGTTGAAGCTTGCGAAATCTGCAACAAATTAACACATCGGTTCTAGCTAGAGGGCTATTGTAGGATTCGACCCATATTTTTATTCGATTTTTGACTCAAGCCTCCTAGTTCCATGGGAGTTGAGGCTTAACGCATATCCCTATTGGCCTAGATGTCACAGCCCCTAGAGCCAGTTCGTTGCGGTTATAAAAAACGTCATAAATGGGGAAAATCTTGCCCTCGATAGACTAGTGAATCTACTATATTAGGGTCGTAATCTAGACGATCTCCACAAAGTCCCGAAGATTTTAGTCCACGGCTGCCACCTGCAACGACAACGATGTTATTTGCCAAGCTTACAGCGCAACTAAACGAGTGCTTAATGGGCGAATCCAGCTGCGATTTTGCCAGCGCGATCGCTTCCCTTTGATTTCAAGCGTTTTCCACTTGCGGCGATCGCCCATTTCCCTGGATCCTTTCAAACCTCCCCACCCCACAGCGAATGCCACCCCAATCCACCCAACAAAAACTCAAGCAACGCCTCATTTCCCTCGAAACCGCCCTCACCGAACTGATCGACCCCAACCAAAGCCTCAACCTTAACCTCCTCG
>JAAUQQ010000407.1 GCA_012032745.1 Synechococcales cyanobacterium RM1_1_8 | reverse complement strand
TCATTTATGTTGGTTCAAGCATACCATTTGCTCGTCTCAGCCTCGCTGTCTTCACTCGTTTTTCCAAACATGGTTCAGGCAGCAGACTTCGACTCGCCTACTTTCATCCCGACGCCAAATCAAAGATCATGGCGCGGGGCTTCCCGCGATATAGCTAAAAACCACCCTTCGCCAACATTCTCCCCATGCCCCTGCCCATCTCCCTGCCCCAGCTCCTGAGCGAACTCAGCGTCACCGCATCGGGCGAAAGCCTCTATGTCCACAAGCTCGATGGGGACTTCTGCGTGGTCTCAGAGGAAGATGTCTCCCTGCTGTGCGATGTGGATGAGACGATTCTGCCGCCGGAGCAGGTGGCCTTTATCGACGGCATTCGCCATATCTTGATCTCCGATGACTGGGTGGATATGCCCAGTAAGCAGGCCCTGGGCGAAGATGCCGCCACCCTGGAAGCCTTCGCCCGTGCCAAGGTCAAGCCGCCACTGCTGCAACAACTGCTGAAGCTGCTCTATTCATCCAATGGCAGTCAGCAGCTCCTGGACCTGATGGCCGATGAATCCCTGGAGGAGCCCTGGTATGAGTACCAGAAGGAGGCGTTTCGTCGGGCGGTGGGCGATCGCCTCCAGGCCCACAATATTCCCTTTATCGAGGAAGCATGGGGAGGCGATCGCGAAACCGACCCAGCCAAACCGACCCAGCCAAACCGACCCAGCCAAACCGACCTAGCTCGCCGACTTAACCCCGGACCCTAAACATCCTCCGCAAAGATGTACTTCTTCAGGTCTGCCGGATCGGGCTCGGGGCTATCCAGGCCAAACTGCACCGCCTCTTCCACCAGGGCCTGGATCTTCTTCTCCACGGCCTTCAGCTCCTCCGCCGTGGCATGGCCATACTCGACCATGAAACCCGCGAATTTCTTGATCGGATCCCGCGCCAGCCAGAACTCCTTCTCTTCCTTGGAGCGCAGCTCATCGGGATCGGCCAGGGAATGGCCCCGGAAGCGATAGGTCATGGCCTCAATCAGCGTCGGCCCCTCGCCAGCGCGGGCGCGGGCGACGGCTTCTTGGGCTGCCTGGCGCACCGCTAGCACATCCATGCCATCTACTTCTACGCCATGGAGACCAAAGGCCGCGCCTTTTTTGTAAATCTCCGGCACCGACGTCGCCCGCTCATGGGCCATGCCGATCGCCCACTTGTTGTTCTCCACCACGTACAAAATCGGCAGCTTCCACAGGGCCGACATATTTAGGCATTCAAAAAACTGGCCGTTATTGGCCGCGCCATCGCCAAAGAAACAGGCCGTCACCTGGTCCGCCGTCTGATCCCCCAGGGCCTCGCGGCGATACTTGGCATTGAAGGCCGCGCCCATGGCCACGGGAATGCCCTCGGCGATGAAGGCATAGCCCCCCAGCAGGCGATGCTCCGCCGAGAACATGTGCATCGAGCCGCCCCGGCCCTTGCTACAGCCCGTCTCCTTGCCAAACAGCTCGGCCATGACGTTGCGCGCAGGCACCCCGGCGCTGAGGGCATGGACATGGTCGCGGTAGGTGCTGGCCACATAGTCATCGGAACGCATGGCTCCCTTGATGATCCCCGTGGAAACCGCTTCTTGGCCGTTGTAGAGGTGAACGAAGCCAAACATCTTGCCGCGATAGTACATCTCGGCGCATTTGTCTTCGAAAAACCGGCCCAGCACCATGTCCTCGTAAAGGCGCAGCCCTTCTTCGCGGGTGATCACTGCCTTGGAGGCGTCAAATTCCGGTGCGGTCCGTTCCTGAATCATGAAGCTAAGGTCCTATCCTCTCTAAGCGAATCCGTTTGAAGTCCATGGCCCAGCCCATTCATCAACGCTTCCGCTGCCCCAGCCGGAAAGCTGGAGCAATCCCACGAGACCCCTTGAGTTGGAACTCGATCTGGGTTTCGGCCTTGGCCCAGCCTGTTTTGGGGAGCTGGAGCCGCTGATCTGGGGACTGTGGGAAGATGTTTTTGCTGCTGCGGGGCTTGCGATCGCAACCTGCGGATCACAAAACTGTCTTAAATCTTAGGACGAGCTGGCCGCGCCGTAAAAGCGATCGCCCAAACAGCTGCCCAGACGATATCCCAAGGGCAGTCCGCTGGAACTTGTAATTTTCCATACCAAATCCTCTCCGTTCCAGCGCCGCCTTCAAGCCTGGCCTCGCCCCGCCGAAGAAATGGCAGTCCAGCCCTCCAGACCTGTTCAAGCGATTGGGGTATGATTGGGTGATCCTACGCGTACTATGGAATTAATCTGGAGAACTAATCTGGGGGACCAGTTTGGTTCTAGCCAGGGCTCAGTCGCCGGTCCCTTGATCTGTGTCATCTGTGGCAAGTGATCTGTGGCAAGTGATCCGTGGCAAGGGCTGCCTAGCCCGTGGGAGCCAGCGACCTGTTGTTGATGTCTGAGGACGGTCATCGTGCGTATTCCGCTCGACTACTATCGAATTTTGGGACTGCCCACTCAGGCCACGGCGGAGCAGATTCAGCAGGCCCACCAAGATCGCACCATGCAGCTCCCTCGACGGGAATATTCTGAACCGGCGATCGCTGCCCACCGGGAGCTATTGGATGAAGCCTACAGCGTTCTGGCCGATGCCAGCGCCCGTGAGCAATACGATGCCAGCTTTCTGCAGCAGACCTCGCCCCTGTCCCAGCGCCTGGGGCGCGATGCCAAGGTCAATCCCCAGCCCCCAGGCATCACCGTCGAAGACCACCAGATCATCGGGGCGCTGCTGCTGCTCCAGGAACTGGGCGAATACGAACTCGTGCTCAAGCTGGGCCAGGACTATCTGACCAAGCTCAAATCCCACAACCCTGGCGTCAGCGATGTGGAAATGATCTCCGCCGATGTCTCCCTCACCGTCGCCCTTAGCTACCTAGAACTGGGCCGGGAGCAGTGGCAACAGTCCCACTACGAAGAAGCCGCTGAAGCCCTAGAAGCGGGCCAGAACCTGCTGTTTCAAGAGGGGCTGTTCGCGGGGGTGCGCAGCGAAGTGCGCAGCGATCTCTACCGCCTGCGCCCCTACCGCATCCTGGAGCTGATCTCCCAGCCGATGGAAGCGGCCAGCCAGCGCCAGAAGGGCATCCAAATTCTCGAAGAAATGCTCCAGGAGCGGGGCGGTATCGATGGCAACGGCAGCGACCAGTCCGGCCTCGACACCGATGATTTTCTCCGCTTCATCCAACAATTGCGCGACTACCTCACCGTCAGCGAGCAGCAGAAGCTGTTTGAAAAAGAAGCCCGCCGCCCCTCGGCAGTCGCATCCTACCTGGCCGTCTATGCGCTGATGGCCCGAGGCTTTGTGGAACAAAAGCCAGACCTCGTGCTGCGGGGCAAGCGGATTTTGGCGGGGCTGAGCCGCCGCCAGGATGTCCACCTGGAGCAATCCGTCTGTGCTTTGATGCTGGGCCAAACGGACGAAGCCAATCGCGTGCTGGAATACAGCCAAGAGTACGAGCCCCTGGCCTTCATTCGCGAACATTCCGAGGCTCGCCCGACTTGCTGCCCGGCCTCTGCATTTATGCGGAGCGCTGGCTCCACGATGAAGTGTTTCCCAATTTTCGCGACCTCAAGGGCCGGGCCAGCTCGCTCAAGGATTATTTCGCCAATCCCACGGTGCAAAATGCCCTGGAAGCGCTGCCTGCCAATGTGGTGGCTGAGACCCAGCCTGAGCCCGGTGTGGACATGGGCCATGGTTGGTTGGGCGATCGCCAAGCCGCTGCCCTGGGCTCCTCCAGCCAGGCTCGCTTCCGCAGCAGCACCGCCACCCTAGAAGCCCCGGAACAAAATGGCTATGGTTCTGGCCCATTGGCGATGGGCGCGGCGGCGCTGGGGGCGGCTGGCATTGCCGCTGGAGCCACGGGGGCTGCCATGGCCCAGCCAGCCAACGACTCCCTGCGCCAGCAAAACGGTGCTTCCCGCCTCGCGGCCTGGCGAGAAGAGCGCAATGGCGGGGGCAACGGCAATGGCCTACACCGCAATGGCCTACACCGCCATGGCCGGGCGATCGCCCTACCGCTGAGATTGCCCCCCTGGCGGACGAA
>JAAUQQ010000406.1 GCA_012032745.1 Synechococcales cyanobacterium RM1_1_8 | reverse complement strand
GCCGACCTGACTTCCTGACACAAACGTACAGACTTGCTTTGCAAGCTGGTGAACAGTGCAGACGAAGTAAAACGGGAAATCAAAAGCAATCTGGGGTTGGTCATTACCTGGATGTAAAGAAATCGCCTGCGGATGGGAGCTGTCGGGGGTAGCGCTTGCCGTGTTACCTAGATAAGACCAGATGAAGTAGGAAAGCTTTTTGCGGCACCCATTTGATTGTGGTGCGAGAGTAAAGAAGCCCGCGCTCTATCTGAAAGATGAGCGTCGGGAGTATGTCACGGGAAGCGCTGGGGGGATGGGAAGGGATGGCTGCCGAACGGCGGGCATGGGCCAGAACGGGGCCAGAACGGGGCCAGAGCTGGGCCAGGGCTAGACCGGAACGGGAGCCCAGCGAGGATGGAAAAAAGCTCAGCGAGGAATGAAACCAGCCTAAAACACCAGCAATTTGCCCGCCCAGCGTGAGCCCGCAGCGCCAATCGGGCATACAAAGCGTAATTGCCGAGGTGCTTGCAAAGGCACCAGCAACCCCGCCCATCTTGCAAAAACGCCCTAGACTGCCATGGCCCATCTCCCGGATGAAGGTTTCTCGGTCAACGTGATGGAGGTGTTGGTGATGGAAGAGGTCCAACGCCAGCTCAAGGCACTTCCCGCCCGCACGATCGAATATATACAGCCTGCCCAGGTACGGGCCTATGCGCTCAATCGCCTACCTGCGCTCTATGCCACGAGCGAGGAAGGGGCGCGCAAGCAAAAGTTGCGGGCCAAGATGAATCTGCAGGACAAGATCACCGCAGCGGTCCACCAAGGGTTTTCGGCGGTGCAGCAGGATCCCCTGCGGCGCATGACCCACCATTCGCTGTCGGTGAATGAAACCCAGGCTCAGTCGGCGCTCCATGATTTGCAGGAGCTGCTCCAGCGTCCGGATCTGAGCTGGGAAAATGTGGTGCGGATTACGGAGCGGGCGCTGGTGGAAACGCGATCGGGCAAGGTGACCTGGCAGCGGATTAGCGACACGGACTATGAGATGGATTGGGATAGCGGCGAGGTCTATCGGCGCTAGCGGCCTGTGGAATGGGGTGGGAGGCTGCCTCAGTCGCCCCTTAATCATCCTTTGGCCCGCTGCGGCTGAAGATTTGCCAGGCGATGAAGCCGGTGAAGGCGACGTAGCTGCCCAGGACCAAGGCGTCTTGCCAATGCTCTAAAAGCCGGGGCCTGCTGCCATGGGGTGCTAGGGGGGAGATGCTTGGGGACCGGGGGCCCACGAGCTGAACGGGGGAGCTGGACGGGGGTCGCGGCTCTTGCCAGTTTAATCGTAAGTCCTGGATTAGAATTGAAGCAAGTTCTCCCACAGCGGCTTGCCCAACGCTCCCATGGCTGGCGACTTCGACGTTCTCAAAAAGATCTACAACGCCTTTGATCCCTTTAGGCCGCTGGAGCCGAGTGACCCGGCCTATGTGGATTGCCAGGCGGTGCGGGGGGATGAGGAGATTAAGGTGGAGCTGGGGCAGAATATTCTGCTGTCGGAGCGGGTGACTTGTCAGCTCTACACCGGGCACCGGGGGGCGGGGAAGTCTACGGAGCTGTTGCGGCTGAAGCAGCATTTGGAGAGCAATGGCTTCCGGGTGGTGTATTTCGCGGCGGACCAGGATGATATTGATGCGGAGGATGCCCAGTATACGGATATTTTGCTGGCCTGCACGCGCAACTTGCTCAAGGCGCTGCGGGGGCCGGAGCAGAATGCGGTGCGGCAGTGGTTTGAGTCGCGCAGTGGGGAGCTGAGGGATCTGCTGGGCAGTGATATTCAGCTGGATAATTTGTCGATGGATGCCCAGATTTCGGCGTTTGCGAAGCTGACGGCGACGGTGAAGGCGAGCCCCCAGACGCGGGCGAAGATTCGGCAGATGGTGGAGGCCCATACGGTGTCGCTGCTGGAGGCGCTGAATGAGTTTATTGCGGGGGCGATGGCCCAGACGGATCAGCGCGATACCTCTCGGCTGGTGGTGATTGCAGATAATTTGGATCGAATTGTGCCGGTGATTTCGGGGCCGGAGAGCGATGAGAAGAGTAATCATGACCGCATTTTCATTGACCGCAGCGAGCAGCTCAAGGGACTGAACTGCCATGTGGTCTATACGGTGCCGATTTCGCTGGTGTATTCGGGGCGGGCGACGGACCTGCGGGATAACTACGGGGCGGACCCCCAGGCCTTGCCGATGGTGATGGTACGGCGGCCCGATGGGTCGGTGTATGGGCCGGGGCTGGCGGCAATGAAGGAGGTGATTCGGGCGCGGGTTTATGGGACGGCGGGGGTGAATCGGGATTGGAGCTTGGCGGAGAAGGTTTTTGAGAGCCAAGAGGTGCTGGATAACCTGTGCTTGATGAGTGGGGGGCATCTGCGGAACTTGATGCTGATGATGCAGGAGGCGACGAAGCGGACGGCGGCGTTGCCAATTGGCAAGAAGGCGGTGCTGCGGGCGATCACCGAAGCGCGGAGCACTTACCGGAATACGGTGTATGAGCAGCAGTGGCAGCTGCTGGCGGAGGTGGCGCAAACCAAGCAGGTGCGCAATGACTTGACCTATCGGGAGCTGCTATTCAATCGCTGCATTTTGGAGTATCGGGAGTTGGATGGGGAGACGGGGGAGCTACAGGCTTGGTATGACGTGCATCCGGTGATTCGAGGGATTCCGGAGTTTCGGGCGGCGACGGAGGTGTATTTGGCGGAGCTGGGAGCGGGGGAGGCAGTTTAGATGGTGCAGCAACCGTTGAGTGAATGGGATGAGGATTTGGTGGCGGACTCGGAGGAGGAGTTTGCGGCGCTGATTCGGTCTTTGCGCTGGGGCGGAGTGGGGTTTGGGTTGGTGTTTGTGTGTTGTGCGGAGGGGATGAGCCGGGGCTGATTCAGAAAATCCAGACAGAATTGCCACGAAAGCGGGTGGGGGTGTTGGCGCTGGAGGAGTCGGTGGAGGATTTATATGAGGCGGTGCGGGGCTTCGGCTTCGCTCAGCCACCGCTCGGCTCGGCTCAATCCACGGGCGTTGGTGAGTCAACCGATGTGCTGGTGGTGCGGGGGTTGAAGTATTCGCTGTATGAGTATGAGGATTTGAAGCGGCTGAGTGGTTGGAGTGAGGCGGAGGTGCTTCAGACGAGCTGGAAGGGGGTGCCGAAGGTGTTGGTGAACCTGAACCAGCAGCGGGAGCGATTTCGCGATGATTTTGGCTGCTTTTTTGTTTTTTTGGTGCCGCCGTTTATTATTCGCTATCTCGTTCGGCGAGCGCCAGACTTTTTTGATTGGCGGTCTGGGGTGTTTAGGTTTAAAGAAGATAATCGTTTAGTAAAAGAGCAGGTTCAAGAAAACTTTGTCGATGATTTTGAAGTTGCGGGTCAGCTCTCTTCGAGCCAGCGCATTGAAAAAATTGCTGACTTAAGAAATGCCTTGGAAGAAGGGTCTGACTTAGATGTGGATCAGCGCTTTCAACTTTTCCAAAATCTAGGTGTTTTATTTTTCTACGAGGATAGTCGTCGTGATGCCTATTCAAGTTGGGAGAAAGCTGTTCAACTCACGCCGAGCAGTTCTGAACAGCTGAATGCCAAGGGCAAATTACTAGGCATTCTCAATCGCTATGAGGAAGCGATCGCCAGCTATGACAAGGCCGTCGAAATCAAACCCGACAAGCACGAAGCCTGGTACAACAAAGCCTGCGCCCAGGCCCTCAGCCACCAACCCGACCTCGCCCTCCACCACCTACACCAAGCCATCCAGCTCGACCCCGACCACTACCGCACCCTAGCCCAAACCGACAGCGACTTCGACAGCCTCCGCCAAGACCCCCGCTTCCAGCAGCTCCTAGCCCCCGAAGGCGAAACGCTAAACTAGAGCCATCACAGACATCACCCTCCCATGACCAGCCCACCCCTGCGCGATTGCTTCGCAAGCTTCCTTCGGAATCGCATCCTCTAAGAGCTAGACAGCCTCCCAGGCATTGCCCTAGGCGAACTACTCAGCTTTCTCCAGCTCCTCCACCAGAAATACCAGCCCGAAAACCCCAACGACCCCAACCTGTC
>JAAUQQ010000405.1 GCA_012032745.1 Synechococcales cyanobacterium RM1_1_8 | reverse complement strand
ATGCAGCTTAGCCTCACCCAGACCGGCGAGCAGATGTCAGCCCTGACGGGCGTTCGCGCCATCATGAAGGACATCATCGAAACCCTGCACAGCGGCGAGGGGATTGAGTTTATTAACCTCAGCGCGGGCAATCCGGTGATTTTGCCTGAGGTGGAGCAGCTCTGGCGCGATTGCACTCAGGATTTGTTGGATAGTGCTGAATATGGGGAGGTGGTCTGTCGCTATGGGTCGAGTCAGGGCTATCAGCCGCTGGTGGCGGCGATCGCCCAGGACTTTAATCAGCGCTACGGGTTGGACCTGAGCGATCGCAATATTTTGATTACCCCTGGCAGTCAGGCGCTGTATTTCTTGGCGGCCAATGCCTTTGGCGGTCGCACCGCCAGCGGTCAGCTCAAAAATATTGTTCTACCCTTGAGTCCCGATTACACGGGCTATGGCGGCATCAGCCTAGTGCCTGAGGCTTTGGTCGCCTATCAGCCTCAGATTGAGTTTGTCGGTCCCCACCGCTTCAAATACCGGCCTGATTTTAGCCAGCTCGCGATCAACGAAAATACGGGCATGGTATTGTTTTCGCGCCCCTGTAATCCCACAGGCAATGTGCTGAGCAATGCAGAGGTGCAGAAGCTGGCGGATTTGGCTGCACCGTTTGATTGTCCGGTGTTTGTCGATTCGGCCTATGCGCCGCCGTTTCCAGCCTTGAACTTTACAGAGATGGAGCCGCTGTTTGGGGACAATCTGGTGCATTGTCTGAGTTTGTCGAAGGCGGGGCTGCCGGGGGAGCGCTTGGGCGTTGTGATTGGGTCGCCGTCGGTGATTCAGACATTGGAGGCATTTCAGACGAATTTTTGCATTCATTCGTCGCGCTATGGTCAGGCGATCGCGGCAAGGGCGATCGCCTCGGGTCAGTTGGCGGCGCTTTCCGAAACCGTGATTCGGCCCCATTATCGCGAGAAGTTTGCGGTGGTGGAGGCGAGTTTGGATGCTGGGATGCCGGGCGATCGGCCCTGGTACTTGCACAAAGGCGAGGGGGCGATTTTTGCTTGGCTTTGGCTGGATGAGTTGCCGATGACGGATTGGGAGTTGTATCAGGCGTTGAAGAAGGTGGGGGTGATTGTGGTGCCGGGGAGTTCGTTTTTTCCGGGGTTGCGGGGGGATTGGCCCCACAAGAGCCGATGTGTGCGGATTAGTTTGACGGCGACGGCGGGGGAGTTGGCGGAGGCGATGGGGAGGATTGGGCGGGTGGTGGAGGGGGTTTATGCTGGGGGCGGTGCTTAGGGAAGGTCTGGACCGGTGCTTTTGTGGGGCAAGCGGCTCGTCCCTACAGGTATTTGGCTAAAATCGCCGCTAACTTGATCTTTGTGGCCTCTGGCGCGACTTCTAATGGCGTCATCAATCCCGCCGCCAAGGCCGAATGGGCCGCCGATACCGGCAGCTCTGCCGCCAATCGCCGCACCGTCTCCCGAATCACCTTTTGGGCATTGACCGCATTTTTCTGCAAATTGCCAATCACCATCTCCACCGTCACATTGTCATGGTCAGGGTGCCAGCAATCGTAATCCGTTACCATCGCCAAGGTTGCATAGGCAATCTCTGCCTCCCGCGCCAGCTTGGCCTCCTGCAAGTTCGTCATGCCAATCACGCTCGCTCCCCAACTGCGATAGAGATTCGACTCGGCCTTGGTCGAAAACGCAGGCCCTTCCATGCAGACATAGGTGCCGCCGCGATGCAGGTCCGAGCCCTCCAGCTCCAGGCTCTCCACCGCATCGCCCAGAATGCGGCTCAGTTCCGGGCAGACCGGATCGCCAAAGCCAATGTGGGCAATGATGCCCTCGCCAAAGAAGGTCGAAATGCGATGCTGGGTGCGGTCAATGAACTGGTTGGGAATCACCATGTCTACCGGCTTCAGTTCCGCCTTGAGCGAGCCCACCGCTGAGGCGGAAATGATGTAGTCCACACCTAGGGACTTCATGGCGTAGATGTTGGCGCGGTAGGGCAGCTCCGTGGGCAGCAGGTGGTGGTGGCGGCCATGGCGGGGCAAGAAGGCCACGCGGGTGCCGTCGAGGCTGCCGATGATCAGGGCATCGGAGGGCTCGCCAAAGGGTGTATCAATGGAGCGCTCTTCGAGCTCTTGGAGGGCTCCCATTTTGTAGAGGCCGCTGCCGCCGATAATGCCAATCTGAATGGAATCGCCCATGGGAAATAAAGCAGAGTTGAATGCTTTGCTCAGTGTGCCATGGATGGCGATCGCGCCCCACCCTAGCCCGATCATGCTGCTCGGCACAACGGAGTTGCCCAATGGAGCCAATCGTGCCCCAGATGCGGCTTGGGTCAGGCGCGATCGCTGGAATGCCTGCTGAAGCTGCGATCGCTGCTAAATTGATCAGCCTTGGCGATCGTATCGCCTGGGGCAATCGCAATCGCCCATCGTGTAGGGTGCGTTGTAATTGCCAGGAGAGCTGCGGCTCAAAACGTCGGCGATCGCGTCAAGACAGTTGCTTTTGCCGAAATGGCCCGTGAATTCACTGTGGTCTTAAGATATCGGCTAACTCTTGCGATTTTATGTTCTCCAAACAATCCCAATTTTTACGGGCGCTGCTGATCGTCTTCCTCGTGCTGATTTTGCAGATTCCCACCGCCATGCTCAGCGGCGTGGCCAACGAGCGCCAGAGCCTGCGGGCTGAGGCTGTCAGTGAGATCACGACCAAGTGGGGCACCAGCCAAAACATTGTCGGTCCTCGACTGTATGTGCCCTACGTCAAGCGCATCACCACGGGCGAAGGTGATAAGCAGGTGACGAAGACCGAGGGCAAGTTTGCCGTTTTCCTGCCCGAGCAGCTCGATGTTACGGGCGCGCTGGAAACTGAAATTCGTAAGCGCAGTATTTTTGAAGTGCCGGTTTACAGCAGCGACCTGGCGCTTCAGGGCAGCTTTGCGCGGCCCAACCCTGCCCAGTGGGGGGCTGCCAATGAGCAGGATATTCAGTGGGATCAGTCGGAGCTGGTGATTGAAGTCTCCGATGCCCATGCCCTCAACCTTAAGGATGGGGCGGTCTGGGGCGGAAAGCCGCTGGCGTTTGAGGCCGGGCGGGGTAAATATGCCAGCCAAAACGTTGATTCGAATCAATACGATGTTGCAGGGTTGCCCATTGCTAGCGCTGGTATTGTCGCCAAGTTGGGCGGCAAGATGGTGGGCGATCGCTTCGACTTTGCCATTCCCCTACGACTCCAGGGCAGTGAACGCCTGACCTTTGCTCCCCTGGGCAAGGAAACCAATGTCAAACTCAGTGCCAACTGGGGCGACCCCAGCTTCCAGGGCAAGTGGCTCCCGGCGACGTCCACGATTGAAAAAAATCGCTTTGAAGCCAACTGGACCGTCCAGGCGATCGGCCGCAACTACGGCCAAAGCTGGAGCGGCGATAGCCCGGTCCCCGATGCCACGATCCGCGAATCCTTGTTTGGGGTGGACTTGATTTCGCCGGTGGATAACTACCGCATGTCCCAGCGCAGTTTGAAATACAACTTTCTCTTCCTGTTGCTGACCTTTGTCACCTTTTGGCTGTTTGAAATCACCTCCAATCTGCGGGTCCATCCTCTGCAATACCTGCTGGTGGGGGCGGCCATGACGCTGTTCTACCTGCTGCAACTGTCCCTCTCGGAGCATCTCGGCTTCGACCATGCCTACGTGATTTCCAGCGCGGCGGTCGTGCTGATGATTGCGAGCTATTCCGTGGCGGTGCTGCGGGCCAAGGGCCGTGGCTTGGTCATCGGGCTGATGGAAGCGGCGCTCTATGGCTATTTGTACTTTGTTCTCGCCAGCCAAAGCTATTCGCTGCTGATTGGCTCCTTCGGTCTGTTTGGCTTCCTGGCCGTGGCGATGTACTTCACCCGCACCATGGACTGGCTGGAGCCCGGCGACGCCCAACGCCCCCAGACCGCCTCAGCCTCCGGTGATGCCCAATCCGCCTCTCTCTCAAGCGCCTCTGCCCCCCGCAGATTCCTAAGCTGCACTGGCCGTCAGCTAAAATAACAAGTAGATTTGTTCTAGGCTACCCCATGGTTGCTCAACCGCTAGACCTTACAACCCTTCCCACCACCGATGAGCTGCCCTGCTCGGACGATACCCCTGTGGACAACGAAGACCAGAATTTA
>JAAUQQ010000026.1 GCA_012032745.1 Synechococcales cyanobacterium RM1_1_8 | reverse complement strand
AGGGTGAGGGAGCGCCGCACAATGCCCTGGCCCTGACTGCTGGGGGGACGGCGGGCAGGGGGGCTGGGGTGAGCTGGGGCTGGGCGGCGGTTGCTGGACCAGGCAGGGCGGGCTGAAAGTGTTGGCGGGCGAGGGCGATCGCGCGATCGCGATCGATCCCCCCCGCAATCACCAAGGTCATCTGCTCCGGGCGGTAATGCTGGCGGTGGAACCGGCGCAGGGATTCCGGCGACTGGGCCAGGAGCTGGTCCGGATCGCCTAAAATGGGCCGTCCATAGGGATGTTGCTCGCCATAGACCGCTGCCCAGAGCGCAGCGGCCCCCACCCCATCGGGGTCATCTTCATATTGCAGAATTTCTTCGAGCACCACCTGGCGCTCGCGCTCAAACTCACCCGCTGGAATCGCCGCCTGGAACAGCAACTCTGCTAGGGCGGGCAGCAGTTCGGGCAGCTGTTCCGCCAGGGTGCAGATGTAGTAGTGGACATAGTCATAGCTCGTGCCCGCATTGGTCAGGCCGCCGCTGTCTTCTACCAGCTTGTCAAAGTCCCCTGGGGCAAGGCGCTGGGTGCCCTTAAAAATCAAATGCTCCAGGAAATGGGCCATGCCCGCCCCACCGGGCGGCTCCACGGTGGAGCCCGCCGCCAGCCAGACATCCACATTCACAACGGGGGTGGGTAGCTCGTGGTGCAGCACGCCCAGGCCATTGTCGAGGCGGACCAGCTTGGGCAGTGCTGCTGGCGTCGGCGTAGAACAAGGAGCGCCAAGAACCGGTGTCGCTGAAGATTTAGGGTGCAAGATTTGAGTGCAGTTCGGTGTGACTAAGGTGTGACAAGGCGTGACAACGGAAGGGGAGGTGGGCCGCTGGGGATCTGGCCCGTAAGGTCGGGCATCGCTGGGGCCACTCTGTATTCCATCATGGGGGTTCCGCTAGAATTGTCCAGAAATTCCTGCAAGAGCAGGATGAGACTGATAAAACTTAGGGTGATGGGCCTAGGGTGATGGGGGCGAAAAATGGCGAGGCCAGAGGCGATCGCAAAAAAACAGCGTCCCCGCCGCCACACAGATCGGCACCATCAGCAAATTTAGCAGCGGAATACTCATCAACCCCAGACAGGCCAAGCTAAAACTCGCCGTGGCCGGGAGATTGCCCAACACCAGCTTCAGCTTCTGGCGAAACCGCAGCCGCCGCCGTTCCAGGGGCGCATCCAAAAAGTCCAGGCAAGTCAGCAGCGCCGCCATCGCCACCCCGGCGATCGCCCCCACCCCCGTGCCCAGGCCGGGCAAAAGATTCAACAGCAAAAATCCCAGCCCCGCCGCCAACAGCAGCGCCAGTTTTTTGAATTCAAACCCCACCGCCCGGCCCAGATCCCGCACCAGCCCCACCTCAATCACCTCCAGGTGACCCAGGCGCAGCCGTTCGATTTGCTCCGAGAGCTGGCCATACCAGGGCGCACCCAGCAGCGTGCCAAACTGGGCCAGCACAAAGCCGATCAGGCCCAGCAGCAACAGGGTTAGCAGCGATCGCGCCAACCAGCCTAGGCCCCAAGCCAAGCCGCTGAGCCAGTGGAGCCACGGGGGCAGTTGACCCTCCCAGCCATTGATCCAGCCATGGAGCTGCAAGGCCCAATCCCCCACCCACCGCCAGCTCGGCAGCAGCAGCCCCACATAGAGCAGCAGCCCAAGCAGAATGTTGATCACCAGGGGCATCACCAGGTAGGTCAAGAGTTTGGGGCGATGGAAGAAGAGGGCGATCGCCCGCAGCGGATAGCTCGCCCCATTCACCAAGCCTGCCAAAGTACCATCCAACCGCGTTCCCAGCATCTGCGAGTCCCCCTTGACGATCCCATTGCCCCTGATCCATCTCCCGCCACTCTCTGCCGCCACTATCCTCCACTCCTCCCAGTTCAGTCCCCTGCCCCCCGCTCAGATCGGCCCAAACCTCTTCCAGCCAGGGCATTCCAGCGGTTCAAGCCCCCGCCGCCACCGATTAAGAAAAGGTCAAGCTTTGATTCACGGTTCGCTATGATGGGCAAACGTAAATATTCCTATACAGAGCGAGGTTTCAACTATCATGCTCGAATTCAGTTTGCCCGAGGCATTGACGAGGATGTCGTCCCTGATGTCAAACTTTCTCGAGCCAAGGATGGGAGCGATGGCCGGGCTGTCTTCTACTTTGAAATGCCCAAGGCCCTAGTGGGCGAAACGCCCCAAGAAATCACCGGCATGTACATGATTGATGAGGAAGGGGAGCTCGTCTCCCGCGAAGTCAACGCCAAGTTCATCAATGGCCAGCCTGCGGGCATCGAAGTGATCTACATCATGCGCAGCGAGTACGACTGGGACCGCTTCATGCGCTTTATGGGCCGCTATGCCGAAGCCAATGGCCTTGGGTTTAGCAAAGCCTAGATCCAGCCGCAGCTCGGACTCCCCAGGGCTGTGCTGAGCGCCCTTAAAATTCAGCCCAAACCTGGGATTGAGCCACAGCCAAAGGCAATTGAGCCGCGATCTAGCAATCTCAGGATGGAGCTGGGTCGCGGTTTTTCATTGGCTGCACATTGCTTCGGCCTGCCCTCGCCTGGGTCAATGCAAATGTCAATCCCGCTGCCAATTCTGCTGCCAGCCTGGGAGAGCATATTTACTTACCCCTGGCTGCTCCCATTTACGAAGGGTTACATTTTCCACTGGGATTACTACAATGGAGAAACGATTGCGGCCCAGGACATAGTATGACCGACGGGCTGTAGGGGGTGAAATCGCCCCCCCACCCGCATCGAGATAGAGGCTAGTCTCCTCCCAGGAGGGACTATTCGTTTGATTTTTTGGAATTACCCATGACAACAAGCAGCGTTGCGTGACGGCCCTACCGCGCCAACGACTGTGAGCTTAACTTAAACAACTTCGGAGGCAAACCCCATGGCAGATCAGCACCCCTTGCTCAGCTTCACCACCGTTGAGCTAACCCCGGATCTCAACGTGCGAACGCAATTGCCTCCCAGTTGCCATTCAGCCCTCAGGGCGGGCTTTGCGGGCTATACTGACAACCCCCGCTGGACCCCGATCAAGCGCCACGGTTGGAAACAGGGCCGCCAATGGCGCGATCAGCTCGCCGCCCAAGAGCTGGAAATACGCGATGGGCTGTTGCTGACACCTGAGACTCTGGCCACAATTGCTCCGGCTAAGGCCTTGGCCAAGCCTTCGGCGATCGCCCCCCCAGACATCGCCCCAGAAAAAGGTAGCTTGTTACAAACCTTGCTGAACTGGTCGCGCAAAAAGCCCGCCATCAACTGAGGCAATTCCCAAAGCATGTCATCCCCGTCGGGGCAGGTTTAGCAGCAAGTCCATTGCTTTGACCGAAAGACCCAGGCAAAACCTGCCCCGACGAAGACAAAACCCGCCCCTGGGCCAGGGCGGATTTGTAGGTTCAGCGCCTTTAGCTCAGCCCTAGGATGCGCTGGCCGAAGAGGCATCCACCCCAGGCTCCGCAGCCTTCTCAGAATCCTTAGCCGCCTCCCGCGCCTGCTTTTCCTGCTCGCGCTTCTCCCGCTTCTTGCGCTCCGCTTCCACCGCTTCGCGCATAACCACCTTGGCCTGGGTCATGTTGTCGAGGTTGCGGACGTAGTTGTCAATGTCCTTTTGCAGCTTTTCCTGGGGCAGGTGCAGGCCCTCGCTGATGCGGTTGAGCAGTTCCAGGCGATCGGCCTCTTTCTGCTTCGAAAAATCTGGATCGGCTTTCTCCAGCAGGCTGTAGACCCCGATCGCAAACAGTCGGCTGTACTTAAACAAGCTGCGCTGGGCAATGCTCTCCACCGTTTCCTTCAGTGGACTGGGGGCTGCCGCCGTGTTCCCCGCCAGCCAGCTCGCCACGGTCTTTAAGTCGTTGGCACCGATGCCGTCGAGCAGCGCCTGGGCATCTTGGCGATACTGCTCGGGATTGGCTTCGAGGGCGGCACAGAGCGCCTTGAACATCGAGGCCTGATCGGCTTCGGGGCGATAGCCATCCAGAAAGCGGTCATAGCCTGTGACAACGCCCAACGCATAGATTGGATCGTAGGCAAAGCTGGTATTCACGGACAGCAGGTGAGCCTCCACGAGCAGCTCTTCAATCACCCGGCGATAGAGCGGGCTGATAGGGCGTGCGTGGACACTATAGAAGGCCCGCTTGGTATCTGAAACCGTTGCAACGTTGTTCACAGGATTGATGACAAAAATTTAGACTATCGCTTTGCCAATTGTGATAGGTGTTTGGCGCTTTGGGAAGTCCTGGGGAGGTGTTGATCCCCGGAATGGGCGGAAGTGTCTGTGTAGAGGGGGTGTCCAGAGAAGGCGTTCAGAGGGGGCGGGGGGTGGCAAGCCGCCCTGGAAATCCCCTGTTCGCTGACAAAACTCTTTAGAATCGAGAAGTGGTAAACCGATAGTGACTGTAGGACAGACTGGATGATTCCCATTGTTGTTGAAGAATCAGGACGCGGCGCTAGGGCGTTTGATATTTATTCCCGATTGCTGCGGGAACGGATTGTGTTCCTGGGCCAGCCCGTGGATTCCGATGTGGCCAACCTGATTGTGGCCCAGCTCCTGTTTCTGGAAGCCGACGACCCCGAGAAGGATATCTATCTCTATATCAACTCCCCCGGTGGCTCTGTGACGGCGGGGATGGGAATTTTTGACACCATGAACCATGTCGCCCCCGATGTCTGCACGGTCTGTGTGGGCTTGGCGGCCAGCATGGGTGCGTTTTTGCTGGCGGCGGGCCAGCCGGGCAAGCGCAGCAGCTTGCCCCACTCCCGGATTATGATTCACCAGCCCATTGGCGGTGCCCAGGGCCAGGCCACGGATATTGAAATCCAGGCCAATGAGATTATCAAAACCAAGCAGCGGCTCAATCGCATCTTGGCAGAGAACACCGGCAAGCCCTACGAACAGATCCAGAACGATACGGAGCGGGATTTTTTCATGTCCGCTGGGGAGGCGGCCAGCTATGGTTTGATCGATCAGGTGATTGACCGGACGATGAACCTGCGTTGATGGCTGGTCCTAGTCTGGCCTGGTCTGTGACCTAGGGTTCCCATCCGGGAGCCCTGGGCTGGGTAAAGCACTTGATTTCAGGCTCGGCGATTTGCCCGCTGGCTTGGAAGGCTGGGTAGCGGAAATTACTCTGGCGGTCAAATTAAGCTTTGGACATATTTCTCGCACAAACCCTTACTTTTTAGGGATTTTCCTAGGATCATGCTCCTGTGGAGGCCCGATCCTCCCGTAGAATCAACTAAGTCTTCTGGGATTTAACGACTAATGACTATGCCCCCCAGCCTCCTGCAAGCCCTAGAACAGGGACGCGCCCTTAAGGTAATCAGCGGCCTGAATAATTTCGATCGCGATCGCGTCGCCGCCGTTGTCCGTGCCGCCGATCGCGGCGGGGCCACCTTTGTGGACATTGCCGCCGATGTGGAACTCGTGCGCCTCGCCAAGCACCACAGCATTCTGCCCGTCTGTGTCTCTGCGGTGGACCCCGAGCGGTTTGTCGCCTGCGTCAATGCCGGTGCCGACCTGATCGAAATTGGCAACTTCGACAGCTTCTACGCCCAGGGTCGCCGCTTCGAAGCTGCCGAGGTATTGGCCTTGACGCGCCGCACCCGCGCCCTGCTGCCTAAGGTGACGCTGTCCGTCACCGTGCCCCACATCCTCGACCTCTGCGATCAAGTGGCCCTGGCCGAAGCCTTGGTGGCTGCCGGAGCAGACATCATCCAGACCGAAGGCGGCACCAGCAGCCAACCTCGCCATGGGGGCACCCTGGGCCTGATTGAAAAAGCAGCGCCGACCCTGGCCGCCGCCAGTGAGATTTCCCGCGCGTGGAGGTGCCGGTGCTCTGTGCTTCGGGCCTGTCGAGCGTGACGGTGCCCATGGCGATCGCCGCCGGGGCTTCCGGCGTCGGCGTCGGCTCGGCCATCAACAAGCTCGATAGCGAGATCGCCATGGTTGCCGTTGTCCAGTCGATCATGGATGCCCTGCAATCGGAGCTGGTGCCCAGCCGCCAACGCTAAGCCTTCACCCCATACGGGAACGAAAATTGAATCCCCCGTAGGGACATGGCACCGCATCCCGCACTGCCATGTCCCTACGAGCGTTTAAGCTGTTATGGAACTGTAATATAAGCGCTCCACCCCCATTGCCCTGGCCCATGGCGATGCGTCCCCTATCCCCGCAGCTCTCCATGTCGGACTTCCTCAGCCACCTCAATCCCTCCCAGCGCCGCGCCGCTGAACATGTCAATGGCCCGCTACTGGTCGTGGCCGGGGCGGGCTCGGGAAAAACCCGCGCCCTCACCTACCGCATCGCCAACCTGATCCGCAGCCACCGCGTTCCCCCGGAAAATATCCTCGCGGTCACCTTCACCAACAAAGCCGCCAAGGAAATGAAGGAGCGGATCAAAACGATCTTTGCCCAGCAGGCCGCCCTCGACGAATATGACAAGCCCTACTCCGTCCTCCATCCCCGCGAGCAAACCCAGCTCCAATCCCGCGTTTACAAGACCTATCTGAAGGACTGCTGGATCGGCACGTTCCACTCCCTCTGTGTGCGCATTCTGCGGTTTGACATCGATAAATATGTCAGCGATCGCGGCCACCGTTGGACCAAACAGTTCTCGATTTTTGACGAATCGGACGTCCAGAGCACGATCAAGCAGATCGTCACCCATACCCTCAACCTCGACCCGAAAAAATTTGAGCCCCGCAGCTTGCGCTTCGCCATCAGCAACGCCAAAAACCGGGGTCAATCCCCCGAGGATGTCGAGCAAGAACTCAACAACTACAAGGGCCGGGTCATCGCCGAGGTCTTCAACCTCTACCTCGATGCCCTCAATGCCAACAACGCCCTCGACTTCGACGACCTGATCGGCATTCCGGTGAAGCTCTTCCAGCAAAACGAGCGGGTGCTGGACTATTGGCACCGCCGTTTCACCCACATCCTCACCGACGAATACCAGGACACCAACCGCACCCAGTATGACCTGATCCGCCTCTTGGTCGCCAATGGCCAGAGCCCGGAGGGCCTGGATTGGAGCCGTCGCTCGGTTTTTGCCGTGGGCGATGTGGACCAGTCGATCTATTCCTTCCGCTGCGCCGATTTTCGCATTTTGATGGACTTTCAACATGACTTTGGCGACGGCCTGCCCGATGACCAGACCCAAACCATGGTCAAGCTGGAGGAAAACTACCGCTCCACGGCCAATATTTTGGAAATGGCCAACCACCTGATCCAAAACAACACCGAGCGCATCGACAAAGTGTTGCGGCCCACCCGCGACAGCGGCGAAGGCATTGTTTGTTTTCGCGCCAACGATGAGCTAGAAGAAGCGGACTACGTGATTGACCACATCCGCCGCATCGAGCGGGAAAACCCCGAAGTGGGCTTTGGCCACTTCGCCATTCTCTACCGCACCAATGCCCAATCCCGCGCCTTTGAAG
Source organism: Synechococcales cyanobacterium RM1_1_8 (assembly GCA_012032745.1). Classification (GTDB taxonomy): domain Bacteria; phylum Cyanobacteriota; class Cyanobacteriia; order PCC-9006; family JAAUQQ01; genus JAAUQQ01. The sequence goes on along the minus strand of JAAUQQ010000026.1, from coordinate 16,448 downwards.
AATCCCTGGTCAAATGGGGCGTGCCCTACAGCGTTGTCGGCGGCCTGCGCTTTTATGACCGCAAGGAAATCAAAGACCTGCTCTCCTACCTGCGCGTGATTGCCAACCCCGCCGACACCGTCAGCCTGATGCGGGCGATCAACACCCCCAAGCGCGGTGTTGGTAAGACAACTCTAGATCGCCTCTCCGATGCGGCCCAACAAATGGGCGTGCCCTTCTGGGAAATCATTGAGGATGAAACCTCGGTCAAAACCCTGGCGGGCCGCTCTGCCAAGGGCGTGCTGGACTTTGCCAACTTGATCAAAACCTGCCGGGCCAGCCTCGAACGCGATCGCCCCTCGGACATGGTGCGCAAAGTCATTGATGGCAGCGGCTACCGCAACATGCTGATGCAACAGGGCACCGAAGAAGCCGAAGATCGCGTCCGCAACATCGAAGAACTGGCCAACGCCGCAATGCAATTTGAAGAAGAAAACGAGGACGCCAACCTGCTCACCTTCCTGGGCAGTGCCTCCTTGGCCTCGGACCTGGACAGCCAGGACGAAAACAGCCAAACCGTTTCCCTGATGACGCTCCATTCCTCCAAGGGCCTGGAATTTCCCATCGTCTTTTTGGTCGGCCTGGAGCAGGGGCTGTTCCCCAACTACCGCTCCCTGGATGACCCCTCGGCCATTGAAGAAGAGCGCCGCCTCTGCTATGTGGGCATTACCCGCGCCCAGGACCAGCTATTTATTACCCATGCGTCGGCCCGTCGCCTCTGGGGCTCGCGGGAGCCTGCGATTCCGTCTTTGTTTTTGGCGGAGTTGCCCAAGGAACTGCTCCAGGGCAGCCACATGGGTCTGTTGGATGGCGGCTCGCCGGGTAGAAGCGCCGGGAGCGCTGTGGGTATGGGCCATGGCGATCGCGTCGCCCAGGGCACCCTCCGGGACCGCTACAAAAATGACACCCCCGCCCAGGTGCGTGATTCCCTGCGGCCCAAGGCCAGCCCTGCTGTGCTCAATTGGAAAGTGGGCGAACAGTTGGTCCATGGAAAATTTGGCCTGGGCGAAGTCACCCATGTGTTTGGCGAAGGCGATCGCATGTCCATCGCCGTCAAATTCCCTGCCCTGGGCCAGCGCAAAATCATTGATCCGAAGCTGGCTCCGATCCAGCGCCTCGACTGACGCGCCCAGAATTTCGGATCCAGAGTCCATAGCATCAACCCGCCAGGGGTCTCCAGCATTGGGGGGTCAACCCACGCCCAAGTCAAGGGTCATGGGCCGTGATCGAGATGAACCCGAGCCGATCAATAATTTATTATACCCGAGATGGCTGCGTATATATGCGTAGTTTTGTCCCAGCCCATGAGCGCCCAGTCCGTTCGCGCCCGAGCCAGCCCCTGGGAGTAAATCACGGGCTCCATCGATCGCATCATCGGTCGTGCGAAGGCCTTGCCGCCCTCGCCGGAACCGCCCCTCTTGCCGTTTGTTCCGCCCACTATGAAAGTTCCTTCCAACCTGTTCCAACAAGGTATTCGCCTGCTGGAGGATCAGCCGCCTTTTTTGACGGCCAGCCTCAGCTTTCTGGCGGTCTTGCTGGTGGCCACCGCCGATCAGTTCACCCCCAAGACCTCAGCCTATCGCTGCTCTACGTCATTCCGCTGCTCTTGGCAGCTTGGTTCACGGGGGAGCGCTATGGGGCCGCGATCGCCGTCCTGTCCGCCAGCCTCTGGATGGGCACAGAACTCAGCCATCCCTCAGCGGTCGATTCCTGGCTGCTCTATTGGAACATGATCATGCGGCTGGGCACGTTTCTGGTGATTAACCACCTGCTGAGCGCCCTCAAGGGAGCCTACGATCGCGAAAAGCGTCTGGCCCGCACCGACACCCTCACCGGGGTCACCAACCGCCGCTATTTCCAAGAGCTGCTCCAGGCCGAATATTCCCGCTCCCGCCGCTATCGCTATCCCCTGACCGTGGCCTATATCGACGTGGATAATTTCAAGAGTGTCAACGATCAATTTGGCCATGGGGCGGGCGATCTGCTGCTGAACTTAATTGCCCAATCGATGAATGCCCAGGTGCGTTCCATTGATGTGGTCAGTCGCCTGGGGGGGGATGAATTTGCGATTATGCTGCCCCAGACCGGCCCCCGCCAGGCCCAGGTGGTGTTGCCCCGCGTCCAGCAACAGCTCATGCAGATTGTGGAGCACCATGGCTGGCCAATTAGTTTCAGCATCGGTGTGGCCACCTTTGTGCGCCTGCCCCGCACGGCCAAGGAAATGATTAGTCAGGCGGATTATTTGATGTACAGCGTCAAAACGCGCGGCAAAAATCGGATTGAATATGAAGTCTATGGGCAGACGAATCGCCTGGAAGTGCTGGTCGAGGTCTAAATAGCGATCGCCGGTTTTTCACCCCTGGAACTAGTACAGCGAGGCGTAAGTTTATGGACTAGCCCAAGCCGTCCTCATCCCCCAGCCCCTTCTCCCCCCAAAAAACACAACAGCCGGGAGAAGGAGAGCCAGATCGGAGCCCCCCTCCCCTTGTGGAGAGGGGTTGGGGTGAGAGGGGGCGCTGGCTGAACCGCAGCTAGGCCAAGACAAAGTTGACCAGCTTGCCCGGCACCACAATCACCTTCTTGATCGTTTTGCCCTCAATGAACTTCTGGGCGACATCGGATTCGCGGGCGAGCTGCTCTAGCTTGGCCTTGTCCGAGTCCGCAGGCACGGCGATCGTGCCCCGCGTCTTGCCCATGATTTGAATCACCAAGGTGATTTCATCGGAGACTAGGGCTGCTGGGTCAAACCGGGGCCAGGGCTGCTGGTGGATGGAGTCGCTGTGGCCCAGGCCCTGCCAGAGGTCTTCGGCCAGGTGGGGCGAGAAGGGGGCCAGGAGCTTGAGCAGGGTTTCGATGCCTTCGCTGTAGATCGCACTGTCTGCAATGGCTTTTGCCTCCCCTAAAGCGTTGTTGAGCTTCATTAGCTCCGACACCGCTGTGTTGAACTGGTAGTCACCTTCGAGGTCTTCGGTGATGGCTTGGATGGCGGTGTGGATGGCGCGGCGTAGGTCTTTTTCGGGCTTGGTGAGGTCGGCTTGGGCCGTTGGGGCAGGAGCGGCGGCGGGGGCGGACGAACGGCGGTTCGTCCCTACGGGGGTTGTGTCTGTATGGGCATTTTCGCCATGGGCCGTGACCGTGCGCCAGACGCGGTTGAGGAAGCGGAATTGGCCTTCCACGTCGGCATCGTCCCACTCCAAATCCTTCTCCGGTGGAGCCTTGAAGAGGATGAACATGCGGGCGGTGTCCGCGCCGTATTTGTCCACCACATCGCCGGGGGCCACGCCGTTGAATTTGGACTTGGACATTTTTTCGTAGGTCGTGACCAAAGCTTCGCCTGTTGCCGGATCAACTGGATTCGTCAAATCCGCCAACTCCTCAGGAGCCAGGTATTTGCCCGTGCTGGGGTTTTTGTAGGCCATGGATTGGACCATGCCTTGGGTCAGCAGCTTTTTGAAGGGCTCGTCGAAGTTGAGCAGGCCGCGATCGCGCAAAACCTTGGTAAAAAATCGCGAATAGAGCAAGTGCAAAATCGCATGTTCAATGCCGCCCACATACTGATCCACGGGCAGCCAGTCATTCACCTGGGCTGCATCAAATGCCTGGTCGGCGTTGTTGGCATCGGGATAGCGCAAAAAATACCAGGAGGAATCGAGGAAGGTATCCATGGTGTCGGTCTCGCGCTTGGCGGGGCTGCCACAGCTAGGACAGGGCACGTTGATCCAGTCATCCAGCTTCGACAGGGGCGAAGCGCCTTTGCCTGTGAACTCGACGTTCTGAGGCAGCTCCACGGGCAAGTCCCCATTGGGCACGGGCACGGCACCGCAGCTCTCGCAGTGGATGATGGGAATCGGCGCGCCCCAGTAGCGCTGGCGGGAGACGAGCCAGTCGCGCAGGCGGTAGTTGGTGGTGCCTTGGCCGATGTTTTGTGCTTGGAGGTGGGCGATCGCCGCCCCCACGCTCTTGCCTTTACCCTTTCCAGCCTGGACCCCATCCAACGGCCCAGAGTTCACCATCACGCCATTGCCCGCATAGGCCGCTGTCATGGTTGCGCCATCCAAAGCTTCCGCATCCTCACCGTCCGGCTGAATCACGGCGATGATCGGCAGGTCAAATTTCTTGGCAAAGTCAAAGTCCCGCTGATCGTGGGCGGGCACGGCCATGATCGCCCCGGTGCCGTAGTCCATCATCACGTAGTCGGCAGTCCAGATGGGAATCTGCTCACCGTTGACGGGGTTGATGGCGTAGCTGCCGGTCCAGACGCCGGTTTTCTCTCGGCCTTCGGCGGTGCGGTCGATGGTGCTCATGGCGGCGGCGGCGGCTTGGTAGGTGGCGATCGCCGCTTTCTGCTCCGCTGTGGTCAAATCGTCAATCTGGGGATGCTCCGGCGAAATCACCATAAAGGTCGCGCCCCAGAGGGTATCCGGGCGGGTGGTGTAGATTTCGAGGTCGTCGCCAGTTTCGGTTTTAAAGATCACCTGGGCTCCCGTGGACTTGCCGATCCAGTTGGCCTGCATGGTCTTGACGCGATCGGGCCAGCCGTCGAGCTGATCCAAATCCTTCAAGAGCTGATCGGCATAGTCAGTGATCTTAAAGAACCACTGCTTCAACAGCTTGCGCTCCACCTTGGCCCCGGAGCGCCAGGAGCGACCTTCGCTATCCACCTGCTCATTGGCCAAGACCGTCTGGTCGATCGGATCCCAATTCACCGCTGCTTCTTTTTGGTAGGCCAAGCCCGCCTCAAAAAACTGCAAGAAAATCCACTGGGTCCAGCGGTAATAGTTGGGCAAGCAGGTCGCCACTTCCCGCTCCCAGTCATAGGAGAGGCCCAGGGCGCGCAACTGGTCCCGCATCTGGTCAATGTTTTTCAGCGTCCAATCGGCGGGGGGCACGCCCCGCTGGATCGCCGCATTTTCTGCGGGCAGGCCAAAGGCGTCCCAGCCCATGGGGTGCAGCACGCGGAAGCCCTGCATCCGCCGCACCCGCGCAATCACATCGGTGATCGTGTAGTTGCGCACATGACCCATATGCAGATTCCCGGAGGGGTAGGGGAACATGGAGAGGGCATAGTATTTGGGCTTGTTGGGGTCTTCTGAGGTGCGATCGACCCCCTGGGCGGCCCAAGTCTGCTGCCACTTGTTCTCGATCTCGGCTGGGTTATAACGAGACTCCACGTAACCTGCTCCCGCTGGATAAATTTGAGCTAAAGACAATCTTAGAGGATGTTTGAGAATCCGCCAAAGCCAGTGAATTCATACCCAACGGGCTAAGCTGTGCCTGCTTTTTTAAGCAAAGGTACGGGACATGGGCACCATCGGCTACAGCTAAAGCTATTCTCAAACATCCTCTTAGGCCGATGCTGGGAGAATCGCCCATCGAAGCTGAAAGACGGGCTGGGGCGATCGCCGCCAATCCCGATCGCCCCAGCCATCCCCCCAGCGCCCCAGCGGCAGGCCAGAAACAGGCCAGAAACAGAACCAGCAAAAAGCCGGGGTCATGCCCCGGCTGTTTGAACCTGCCTAATCTCAATCGCGATGCATTAATCGTTCAAGGTCTTAACCGTTCAAGATATTAACCGCTCAAGACATTAACCGTTCCAGACATTAACCGTTCCAGGCATTAATAACCCAATGCATCAACAGCCTTCTGGCCCACAGAATTTGTGTGCGCTCAAAACTTCTGCATTGCAGAGGTAGGCGAGGCCCGAATAGTCCGCGAAAAACTTCGCTGCGACCTCATCGGAGATCCGCATGGCCATCTCCCGATCCTCCGTCAGCACCTCAATCTTGACATTGGAGCCGGTGTCAGACACGGCGGGTTGTCCCGATGAGCGCACATTGCGACTGCCTTTACCGCCCGCGTCCACAACTGTATAGCCGGTCGCCCCAGAGTCATCGATGATCTTGGCGATCTTTTTCATCAGCAACTTTTCCGTAACGATGACGAGCTTAATGGCTGGCTTAGCCATGGGAAATTACCTCTCGATAGATGAACTCATTGAACTGGGTAGAAAATCAGGGAGATGGCAACCCTGGGCGATCGCGCTGCCATTATAACTGCCCTATGGATACCCTATGGATTACCGGGTCCAGGGAGCACCGGCAAAATCCCGCCCCATCTGGGATTAGCCGCCACCACCCAGCGCCTGGGCGAGACCAATAAAGATGGGGATTCCCAGGGCGATCGCCACCGGCGTGCCCACGGCGGTGGATGCGCCGATGTAGGCGGAGGGGTTAGCCGATGGAATACCGGCCCGCAGGGTTGGCGGCCCTGAAATATCCGAACTAGAGGCAGCGATCACGGCCAGAATCACAACGCCACCCCAACTGAAGTTCGTGATGTCGTGGGCGACCATGCCGAGACCGAAGGCGATTAAGCCATGCACCAGCGGCGCAATAAATGCATAGACAGCGAACCACTGGGCCACCTTGCGCAGCTCGGCCAGTCTGGCAGCGGCCTCCATGCCCATGATCAGCATCAGTACCGACAGGAAACCCCGGAAGAGGGGATCATAGAAGCTCTCATAAACACTGGCTGGCTGGGTGAGCAAACCGAGGGCGAGGCCGAGTAACAACGCCGTTAGGGCCGACCCTTGGAGGCTTTCCTTGACGATGGGCCAGATCTGAACTCGCTCATCTGCCTTACTACTCGGCTCGCTGGGCGCATAGCCTGCGACCACACGTTGCCGATTGAGGCTGGCTTCCTGCTTGCGGGTATAGATGCTGGCCAGGACGATCGCCGTCACCAGGGCGGGAATATCCATGAAGGGATAGAGCGCAGCGGCCCAGGGCTCATAGAAAATGTTTTGCTCCTCCAGTAGCGTCAGGGCGGCGGCGAGGGTCGAGCCACTCACGGCACCGAATAAGCCCGCAGTTGCTAAAGCATCTACGGTGCTGACCTTGGGCAGCTTGGCCAAAGTAAAGCGCCCAATGAACACAATCAGGATACCGATCGCCACGGCGAACAAAGCGGGCAAGAGGATCTCCGCTGGATTCGATTCGCGGATCGCCTGGCCGCCGGTCAGTCCGACCTTCATCAGCAGCATGAAGACAATGAAGGTATAAACCGGCTCAGGAATGGCAAGTTCACTACCCAGACAGGCCACGATCATGCCGCCAATCAGAAAGCCCAGCGTCGGGGACTGTAACTGCGCCAGGAAGTCCCCAAGGAAAGCGTACAAAAAATCCATGTCGTAATTGCTCCTGTATCAAGACTCAGGGGGGAGGGGGTTGAGGGGGCAGGGTTGTATAGATGTAAATCTATCAATACCTTTGCATCGACTGGACTAAGTCTATTCTAAAAAGCATCTTAAATTACACTGCGCTGCTGGGATTTGCGAAGCAATGCTAAATGCAAATCATTAGTTTTTCTTTTATTTGGCGATCTTCAAATACCCCTGGCTAATGTAAAGTGCTGCCACCAATCTTTTCCCCGCCGTTTTCCCTCCCTTTGCCCACCGCTGGCCCGCTGTGAGGGCGGCAAGTGGCGGGCGATGCTGGGCGGCTTTGGAGGCAACCCAGGGATTAGAAATCCCTGGGCAAAAACTGGATCGTCTTACTGGCAAAAGTCAATACATTCCCCGTTTCCGTAATGCCAACGGCAAATCTGCTGCCCTAATCGACCTGAAATGCTGGTGCTTTAGTGGGGGCAGCGGGGGCGCTGGGCTTGACCGGAATGCTGTGGCGAGCGACGTTAATCCAAGTGATGGAGAGTAGTAAACCCATGCAACAGCCAGTGAGAAAAATCCAGCCGTGGGAGGGTTCTAAGACACAGAGCAAACGGCGATTGCTGCCATAGATCTGCACAATCCAGCCTTGATCTGTCTCTAATTTGGGTTGCGACTGCTTTGATTCAAACTTATTTGATTCAAACTTATTCATAATGTCCACTCAGTACCGATCAGGGGTATCGCAGATCGAGCGATGCCTTCATCCCTGGCCACACCGGAGCCCAAGCTTCACCTGGGCATTCGGGGTGGCCTATTTCGTGGTGGGACCACGGCTGCGAACTCGCCAAATCTCTTGCATAGATTAAAGCCTATGACTAGATCAAGCATCATATCCTTTAGTCTATGCATTTATTTGGCCTAGGTGCGGTTTTTGCACCAAAGATGGCCTCAATTTTGTAGACCTGTTTCATAGGCAAGTCTTATGCATGGCGTTGGGGGCTGCGCGATCGCAGGGGAGCCGCGATTTCTCTTGGGAGTCAAAAAGGCTGCGATTCTCTTCCTGAGAGGATCGCAGCCTTTTGTCTGGAGCAGCCTTTTTGTCTGGAGCAGCCTTTTGTCCGGCGCAGCCTTTTGTCTGGATCAGCGTAACGTTGGGCGGAACCAGCGCCCTAGTAGACCTGGGCGTAAGTTTGGCTGCCCTCACCCCAACCCCTCTCCCACCAGGGTAGAGGGGTTTCGATCCGTCTACCCTTCTCCCCCCAAGAAACAACAGCCGGGAGAAGGGGCTGGGGGATGGGGGCGGCTTAGGCTAGCCCAGAAACTTCCGCCTCGCTGTACTAGCCTCGGCGGGCACCCGATGCTGTGGCCTAGGCCGCCGCCAGCTTGCGCTCCAAGTCGAACAAGAACCCGTGGATATATTCCTCCGTCCAATCTTCACCATAGAACCGCGTCAGCATCCCCCGCGCCGGATCCTTTTCCGCTCGATAGTTCAAATAGGCCAGGTGCGCTTGCTGAATTGCCCCCCGCTCTGTCTGCGCCACCGGCTCCGCTGCCTTGACAAACTCAATGTATTGATCGAGATAATCCTTAAACGCTGCAAACACCGTCGTCTCCACGGCCTCCAACTCTGAGGGCCGGGTCCACAAAAAAGCGGGCGAAAAGAACTGCTGCGCTTCGGCGGGGAAATCGCCCCCCCAGGGCAAATCCTGCTGATAGCCGTGAAACATCTCCATCAGCGGCTGGCTGTACTTGGCTTTGTAAGCGTCCGTCTGGAACAGCGGCTGCATGTCGATCGCAATCAAATGCCCCCCCGGCAGCGTCACCAAATCCGCCCCAAAAAGGGCAGCTCGTATTCCAACTGGGGAAAAATCACAAAATTCAGCACCTGCAACATCGCGCCGCCATTCACATGGGCAGCCCGAATTTGGCGCAGCTTCGGCGAACAGGCTGCATAGCTTTCGGTGATCACCGTTTGGGGATTGCTCTTGGAGCCGGTGATGCCTTCCTTGCGCTCAAAGCCCTCGGGAATGGGGTAATCCGAGAGATCGAGCTGGGCGTTGAGGGTGGCGATCGCGTGATCCAAAAACTTTTGATAAAGGGGCATGGTAAATGAGTTGAACAACTAAAACGAGCCAAATCCAAATTAAACAGGTAATCGGTAATCGATGGGGCTTCCTATTCTCCACTCCCCATTCCCCAATTCCTATTCCCCACGCCCCAACCCTCAATGACTCGCCGCCAACTGCACCGCATCCTCAAACAGAAATTCATAGAGGAAGCGATCTGCCCACTCTGCCCCAAAATAGCTCGTGAACAGACCGTGGGCCGGATCCCGCTCTGCGCTGTACTGGTCATAGGCTTTCTGGGCTGCGACAATGCGCTCCACGGAGGCTGGGCTGTGGTTGGGTTCGGCTTGTTTAATCAGTTGAATATAGGATTGAACGTAATCTTGGAACGCCGGAAAAACGCGGCTGGCGACGGTCGCTTCATCGGTTTTGGCAAACAGCAAATACTTGGAAAAATATTGATTGGCATCGTAGAACTTCATGCCTAGGTTCTGGGCCAAATCACCGTAGCGATCGTACATTTCCCCCATGGGTTCAATATACTTGGCAAGGTAGGCCTCATCCCGGAACAGGGGCTGGAAGTCCATAACCACTAGGATTTTCTTTTTGCCAAAGGACAGAAAGTCGATGCCCAAAACCGGCGCATCGTAGCAGGGGTTAGGGTAAAGCACGCCGTTGAACACCTGGGCGGCTTCGCCCGCATCGATGTAGGTGTAGCGGATCTTTCGCATTTCCGGCGATCGGTAGCACCAGCTCTGGATCGTGGCTGGACTGCGCCCCCGCTCGGAAACGTTGCGATCCAGACCCAGGGGAATGGGGCTGGGGGTCAGCTCAAAGGTTTCAAACAGGGCTTGCTCTAAATATTTCTGAAAAGGCTTATACATTGAGCAGGCCGATCGGTTTTGATGAATGTCATCACCATAGGGGATGCCCCTGGGGACTGTCCTAGGCTGTTCTCACAAAGCAACAATCCGTAATAGAGTTGCCTGGAATGGTTATCAATCACCCGTGACTGGGCGCTGGCGCGGAGCTGCGATCGCCCAGCAACCGCCTACCCCAGGGCCAAGGCTTGGTTCTTCTCCACCATTTCCGCCAGCGTCTCCTCAGAAACACAGCGAAACTCAGAGCAGTAGGTCATCAAATTGACGCCGCCCATCATGCGCACGGTGCTGACCCGGACGCGAAAGTTATCGTGGACAAACCAGCAGCGCTCCTGGCCTTGGCTATTTTCGTAGTCGGTGGAAATGGTCAAGACCCCATCGTCGGCGAAGCGGTAGCGGCTGATCACGGGGATGTCTTCTACGTAGCCGTGGTCGCGGAAGAGGCGGCCGCTGCGACCGGTATCATCGCTGGGTACATCGACCAAAACGGCGGCGTATTTTTCGCTGGGAGCCGCGTCGGAGAGGGTGGACTGCCAGGCAAAGCTGGCTCCGGTGGCCCGCTCAGCGCTGAGACCTCGCTGGGCACAGACCTGTTGGACGCGATCGTCCTGGGACTCTAGTACCGTGATCACCAGGTTCGATTCGCCGGATTCATCGGCGGTGCAGTCAAAGTGGTGGACGGTGCGCTGGGTGAACCAGGTGCCTTCGCTCTTGCGAAAGAAGGACTCCATGGTCATAGGGGGGATGAAGCGAGCCATGGCAAAAGTTGGGTCAGGGGGGCTGCTGGCGTTTGGTATGGACGTGGCATGTGGCTTTGGCGGGCGGGTGCCTCCATCGGCCAGCTCCCAGTTTAGGGGCCGACTGCTAGCCCCCGGCAGGCTCTAGCCCTCTATCTTCATCTTCTGTAACAACAGCCACACCCTGTAATCATAGCTCCTGTAATCACAGTTCCCGTAACAACGACCGAGTCGCCTGTCATGCTAGAGCCCGCGTCTTTGTAGACTGAGATCGCGCCCTGCCGACCGTGACCCCTGACCCCACCATGACGCCAAGCCTTTCCCCCGAACAACTTGCCACTCTCCGCCGGGGAGAATCTCTCCCTGGGCTAGATCTGCGGGGGGCCGATCTCTCCGGCCAAGACCTCTACCAGGTCAACCTCAGCGGTGCCAACCTCAGCGGTGCCAATCTGGCAGGGGCCACCTTGACCAATTCCGACCTGATCGGAGCCAACCTCAGCCAGGCCAACCTCAGCCAAGCGGACCTGCGGGGGGTGGATTTCACGAGCGCAAATTTCCAGGACGCCGACCTGGGGGGCGCGTTCCTCAACCGCTCCAACCTGGAGGGTGCAGATCTGACCCGCGCCAGCCTCAGCGGCACCTGCCTGCAGGTGGCTCGCTACAACCAGCAGACCCAATGGCCCGAAGCCTTCAACTATCGCAAATCCGGAGCGGTCGGCCCGCGCGCCCAGCTAATGGGGGCCTATCTCAATGGTGCTAACCTGCGCGGGGCAGACCTGGAAAACGCCAACCTGCTGGGGGCCTATCTCAGCGGAGCCGACCTCAGCGGTGCCAATCTGCGCAATGCCTCCCTCAGCGGAGCCGACCTGCGGCGGGTTCGGTTCATGGGCGCGATTTTGCGGGATGCTCGCCTCAATCGCGCCCAGCTCCAAAACGTGGACTTTCGGGCAGCGGACCTGACGGGGGCTGAGTTTGAAACCTGGAAGGCATCGCCGGGGCGGATTTTCCCTGGCCCAGGGCTTGAGTCAGGCTGCTCGCTCTAGCCTGCTGGGCCAGCCCGCCAAGGATCTCAACGCTTGGAATAGCTTCACCCGCCGGACAACCCGCGATAGTTTGAGCGCCTGAGTCAGTCGTTGATATCTATTGGCTCACATCCCTATGTTCAGATCCCTTTGTTAACATCCCTTTGTTAGCATCCCTTTGTTAGCATCCCTTTATTAACATCCTGTCACAAAGCCCATTAGCCCCGCCCGACGGCTCCGACACCCGCTGCTATCCCCGCCTGAATTGGTAGAGCAGGTTACATTTCTTAAGCTATGCTGGCTGAACCAGCCCGTATTATGAGAGGCAGGAAGACCCCATGGGGGGTTCTCATATTCATTTTCTGTGCCGGGGCTCTGCGCTGGCTCGGGTTTTTCAGTTCGGCTTTGGCTGGGTTGGAATGGCCTACAGAACGTTTTACAAGCTCTGCTTACCTGCTTCGCGTTGGGATTTTGCTGAGGGACTTGGTTTTCTGGCGAAAATCTTTGGCAAAAAACCTGAGGGGCTCTAATCCCGCTCATCATTCCACCAGCACCTTCTCACGCAACTTTGTCAAAACTCCGTTAATACCCAACTAGGAGACAGTTTCAATGCCATTTGGACCTGCATCCCAACTGGGGGTCGCTCGCTTTGATGAGACTCCCCCTGTTGAATTGCTTCCCGGCCGCTCCAATGAAGAAGCCGAAACCATCATTCAAGCCGTGTATCGCCAAGTCCTGGGCAATGCCTATGTGATGGAAAGCGAGCGGGCTGTCACCGCTGAATCTAAGTTCAAGAGTGGCGAGCTGAGCGTGCGTGAATTCGTCCGCGCGGTGGCCAAGTCGAGCCTCTATCAAACTCGCTTTTTTGATAGCTGTGCTCGCTATCGCTACATTGAGCTGGCCTTCCGCCACCTGCTGGGCCGTGCCCCCCTGGACCTGGAGGAAATGCGTGCCCACAGCACCATTTTGGATAATGCAGGGTTTGCAGCGGATATCGATTCCTATATCGACAGCGCTGAGTACCAGGACACCTTCGGCGAGGACACCGTTCCTTTCCTGCGGGGCTACAAAACCGAAGCCTGCACCAGCATGGTGCAGTTCACCCACTTCTTTGAGCTGGTGCGGGGCTCTTCCTCCAGCAGCCTCAAGAGCAACCTGGCGGGCAATCGCCCTCGCCTCAATGCTTTGGTGATCAACCAGACGCCCACTTCGGTGAAGTCTCCCGCCAGCGCTGGGGCGCTGTTCCAGGAGCCTGCTTTGGGGGCTCGCACGCGCCAGGGCTCTGGGGCCGGTTCCGATGGCAAGATCTACCGCATCGAAGTCACGTCAATTCGTGCCAATGTGGTCAATCGGGTCTCCAAGTTCCGTCGCAGCAACAAGGTCTACATGGTGCCCTACGACCAGCTGTCTGAGACCTACCAGCGCATCCACCGCCAAGGCGGCGTGATTGCCAATGTTACGCCCGTGAACTGATGTCACCTTCGCCCGAGCCCGCTGAGTTGTGGGGCTCGGGGCGATCGCGTTTTAATCCTTTTTTTTCCATAGTTTGCTGTTGTGATTATGGGCGGCTCGCTATCGGCTCAGCCACGGTGAGAGACGCAATTTTGGGGCGTCGCGCGTCGCTGACAATTTAATAAAACCCATGAAAGCAAGGGCCTATGGCCGTTTTGTCCCTTTGTCTTTTATTTTCAATACCCTAGGTTTTCCCATGGTTAGTACTGCGCCCGCTGTCAAATTTGGCGTCGATGCCTTCGCCGATACTCGCTTTGAGCTCTGGTCCGGTGCCGGTGCCGATGATAAGGCGGTGGTCATCCGCGCCGCCTACCGCCAGGTGCTGGGCAACCCCCACATCATGGAGAGCGAGCGCTCTGTCAGTGCCGAGTCCAAGCTCTGTAATGGTGAGCTGTCGGTGCGTGAGTTTGTGCGGGCGATCGCCAAGTCCGATTTCTATCGCAGCCGCTTCTTCTCCAGCTCTGCGCCCTACCGCTTCGTCGAGATGAACTTCAAACATCTCCTCGGTCGTGCCCCCCTCAGCCAGGAAGAAGTTTCTGAACATATCCGCCGCTGTGTGGAGCAGGGCTACGATGCAGAGATCGATTCCTATGTGGACAGCCAGGAATACCAGGATGCCTTTGGCGACAACACCGTGCCGTTTTTCCGGGGCATTGTCAGCCAGGTGGGGCAAAAGCAAGCGGGCTACAACCGCATGTTTACGCTGTTTCGCGGCCCTGCCGAAAGCGATAAGGCGGTGAGATCTTCCAAGCTGGTGGCTTCGGTGGCGGGGAATACTGCCCCTGCGATTAAGCCGCCTAAGTCGGGGGCGATCGGCGGTGCGCCGGATGCCACGGGTAAGCGTTTCAAGATTGTGGTTGCTGGGCAGCGCAATGGCAGCCGCCGCCGTTTGGCCACCACGACCTATCTGGTGGATGGTGACAATATGACGCCCCAGCTCAAGCAAATCCACCGCACCAGCGGCAAGATTGTCAGCATCACTGAAGTTTAGGTGAACTGGAGGCTGGCGGGTCTATGGCTTGGCTAGTCTGTAGGTGTCTTGGGCGTTAGCCTGGCTGCCCTCACCCTACAATCCCTCTCCCAGGGCGGGAGAGGGACTTCGATCCAAGGGCTCGGCTCCCGGTGTTGGGCGACTAGTGCAATAGTGCATCAATTTACCGTGCTAGCCTAAGCCGCCCTCATCCTCTTCTCCCCCAAAAAACAACAGCCGGGAGAATGGGAGACAGATCGGAGCCCCTCTCCCCTTGTGGGAGAGGGGTTGGGGTGAGGGGAGCCTGGCTGCTTGAGGCCTTGGCTGCTTGAGGCCTTGGCAGTGAGCTTAGATTTGATTCCACTGCCGCTCGATTTTTTAATGTCTTTATTTTTTTGGAGATTTAACCGATGTCTATTTGGGCTGTGCCATCCGAATCCATTGAACTGCGCAACAATGCCTCTGAAGATGACCTGCAAAACGTCATTCGCGCCGTCTACCGCCAGGTGTTGGGCAATGCCCACATCATGGAGAGCGAGCGTTTGATCGGTGCGGAGTCCCAACTGCGCAATGGCGGCTTGACCGTGCGCCAATTTGTTAGCGCCGTGGGTCTGTCGGATCTCTACCGCCAGCGGTTTTTTGAATCCTCCTCCCAGTACCGCTTCATCGAACTGAACTTCAAGCATTTTCTGGGCCGTGCCCCCCAGGACCAAGCAGAGGTATCTGAGCATGTGCGCCGCTATAGCGAAGCGGGCTACGAAGCTGAAATCGCGTCCTATGTGGATAGCGATGAGTACAGCCAGAGCTTTGGGGAGAACAGGGTGCCCTATGCCCGCGCGATCCAGAGTCAGGCCGGTCAGAAAAACGTGACCTACAACCGCTCCTTTGCGCTAATGCGGGGCAACTCCAGCAGCGATGCCGGTCGGGCTGCCCGCCTGATCTCCGAGCTGGGCGGCAACAAGGCCACCAAATCGCCGCCCCGATCGGCGCTGGCAGTGCCCTGGGCAACCGTGCCAAGCGCTTCCGCGTCACCGTCACTAAGCCCGGCAGCGGTCCGCGCTTCCGTCGCTCCCAAACCAGCTACGATGTGGCCTACAGTAGCCTCTCCAGACAGGTTCAGAGCATTCAGCGGCGCGGTGGTCGCATCGTCAGCATCGCTGAGATTGCCTAGGTCACTGCGTTAGCGCTGGGGTTCAAGGGGGCTGTTTGGTTATGGATAGGCTCGATCGCGGGCGATTGGGACAGGAACCCCTGGCCGATCGCCCATGCTCCGGTGCTGTTTCGCTGGCGATCGCTCCCACCCCCACCTGCCGCTGTGGAGCCCATCGCTTCGCAGCGTTTTCCTGTCCTTGGCCCCCGCCCCATCCCCGAGACCGATGAGCCCGAGACCGATGAGCATTAAGACCTTTGTGGAACAGTCCCTGGGCTGCTGGCGCTCCCAGCGCAGCGGCCACAACCTCGCCTTTCAACATTTTGAGGAAGTGCGATCCACCATCCAGATCACCGCTGTCTCCCCCGATGATGCTGGGGTGGCGGCGCTCTGTCAGACCCATGGGTTTGAGCCGGAGTTGGCGATCGCGCCCTTCCACATGGCCTGGGAGGGCGAATCTGACTGGGATGAGGATGAAAAAATTGCCGGAAGCTGCCTCCTGGTGCCAATTGTGACTGGAGCCTCCACCGGCAAGCTGCTGCGCTCCCAGGGCTATGCAGAAACCATTCCAGCGGTGGGGGAGTACCACTTCACCGAAGAAGGCATGTTTGTGTTGCTGACCCGCTACGATCGCGCCGCCGCCGAAGAACGCATCTGGTTCGGCACCGACAATCTGCGCTTCCGCGTTTCCCTGATTCGCACCAGCGATGGCCAGGGGGTCGTCACCGCTTCCTTCGCCTCCGAAATTCGCACGGAAATGCCCGCGAAATAACGCCCCGAAATAACACCTCCGAAATAACACCTCCGAAATAACGCCCCCCGTCAACCATGCCCTCCCGGCCTCCCGAGACATTTTCCCCCCTCACCTACAGCCCCGAGGCTTGGCAACTGGCCCAGTGGATGGCC
>JAAUQQ010000404.1 GCA_012032745.1 Synechococcales cyanobacterium RM1_1_8 | reverse complement strand
ATTAAGTTGCTACCAAACCGCAGCCCCGAAGTTAGGCCGTAGCTTCCCAGGGTCCAGAGACTCCCCCGCCACAGTGGGATTGTTCAGTAGCTTCCAGGGATGGCGTATCGTCTTCAACATGGGGTCTCCTGAGAGGTGAAACAGAGGGAGCTGGGGCAATCCAGGACCGTGGGCATGGGCAAGGCTTGGGGCGCGATCGCCATTCCAATCCATCCAGTCGATGGCCAAAGCCTGCCCATCGGTCATTTGAGACTGCCTGAACAGGGCTGCTAAGGCTCGGGTCTCCCGGTAAATATTATGTTTTTGGGCCACTGCCACCTGCCCTGCTTGCCCCATGTTCTGGAGACAGCAGGGGTCCGTCTTCAGTAAGGTGGCCAAGGCCTGGGTCAGCTCCCCCACTGTCCCCGCTGGAATGAGCCAACCGTTTACACCGGGTTCCACCAGTTCTGGAATACCTGCGATGTAGGTACTGAGTACAGGACGCCCCAAGCCTAGAGATTCCATGATCACCACCGGCAGCCCCTCAGCCAAACTGGGTAGAACTAGAGCTAAGGATCCCAAAATCTCTGCTCGAACCTGTTCTTCTCCCACCCAACCCGTAATCGAAATCATGCCTCCCAGTTGGTAGTCTGCAACCAACTGTTCGATTTCTCCTCGCAGAGCACCATCCCCAACAAAGGTGAGGTGACATTCAAGGCCGAGATCGCGTAATTCTCGCATTGCTTCGACTAGCAATAATTGTCCCTTCTCGGGGCAGAGACGACCGACACAAACCAATCGAGGCGACTGGGTCAGCGGTGCTGGCCGTTGCTGGAGAAATAGGTCATCAATACCGCAGCGAATGACCTTAATTTTTGACCACTGATCGTGGGGACAAAGGCGATAGAGTTGACTGCGTCCGAAGGAGCTAATGGCAATCACAAAGCTGGCATGGAGGATTTTTTCACTCAGGTAGAGGTTGGGAGCCCGATCAAACTCTTCAGGGCCATGGACTGTAAAGCTGTAGCTGGGACCACCGAGGCGATGGCAGAGTAGGGCGATACTGGCGGAGTTGGTACCAAAATGGGCATGGAGGTGGTCGATCCCGTGGTGGGAACACCATCGGCGCACAACACAGGCCTCTAGGAAATAGGCCCAGTGTTTGAGCAGACCACCGTTGGAGCACCAACCTAGGCGGCTCGCAAAAAAAATTAATCGCAAACTTAAAAGGGGGGCTGACAGCAGCGTCTGTAACACCATGACCAACACTCGCCAGGGAGGCATGGTAAACAAAATAGTTGTTTTCTCAAACTCCGCTAGATCCATTGGATCAACCAGTTCTCCTTGGCAAGAGCGAATTGAAAATCGCTTGACTTCAATGCCACAGGCTTCAATACCGACAATTTCGCGGCGAATGAAGCTGTGGCTCACCTTAGGATATTGATTGACCAGATAGCCAACTCGCATTGACCGAACTCGCGTTTGCATGAATTGTCCTTGAGACGAGTACTGCCTCTGCAAGGAGATGGGCTAGGTTGAATGTTAAACTGTTGCCCTTTGCAGTTGCCTATGGCACGGCGGTTAGGGTGCGATCGCCCAGGGATAGTCTGGGCGATCGCACAACCCCAAATTATGTAGCTCAAAATCCTATAGCCCCAGAGCAACCGCTCCACTCGACGGATTCAAACCGGGGGATTTAGCCAAGCCTGGCTGGCTAATTAACCCATACAGCCAAGGACCAGGGGAACCGAACGGGACAGAATAAGTTTTTGCAAAGCTTTACCTACGTGGGTGGCTTAGCCCCTTGAGTCCCTTTTTCCCTCGGGAAACGACCTGACTGGCCAGAATTAGATCGGCCAGAACCGGGCTTATCCAGGGAAGCCCGAGCCGCAAAATAGCCCCAAGCATAGGTCAGCGGAGTCATAGTTTCCATGACGGTGAATTCGGCCACGGCAGGAAATAGATAGACATCAAAATAGGTTTCCGTTGCGGGCCAACTGCGAATGTCAGGATAGACATGGGAAGCAATAGAATCCACCGCCCAATCATCGCCAAATTGCTCCATATCTACTGGACCATAAACCGTCAGACCTGGCAGCGGCGGCTGACCCAAAACCCGTTGATCCACAACTAAGGGATGCTGCGGAGAACGATGCCCTACGCCGGTTGTAAATGTCATATTGAGCGGATTTGCACCGGCGGAAAATTGTCCGGCTTCTAGCGCTGTCTTTAAATACTTTTCATCTTGGGTCAACACATGGGCCCGCAGCAGCGCCGTCAGTTTGGGATTGCCGAAGCTGCCGCTCCAGCCCAGGGGCTGGAAGGGCGCAATGCGGGTCCAAGCAAACTCGTTTGCTGACTCAGGGCAAGGGAGCCCTCGGCCTGGTCGATCACCGCGCGGCTGGCATGGGCTTGGATGCTGCGATTGGCCTCTGCCTGGCGAACTGGAGGCAGTTTGCTATAGCGAAAGGCCGCTTGGCTCTGGTCGTGGTGCTGCCATTCGAACGCTGGAATCCCTGCTTCTGTGAACACAGTGGTCTTTAAAAACAGATCGTGCCAGGCGGCCTTGCCGCTCCAGCGCCAGAGCTCCAGTGCTGCGAGGTTACGGGCATCGGCGATTTCATGGCCCCTGGGATCGGGGGTCTTGAGCCGATGGGCTTCCCCATAGGCCATGGCTGCCTCGGCGCTGGCACCGTAGGTCGCGGCTAGGGCTGGGTCCAGCCCCTGGAGCAGTCCTGCTGCTTGGGCTGCCACTCCGGCATAGAGGTAGCTCGACCAGGCATCCGGCCCATAGGCCATGACCTGAAGCGACTCCTGCCAACTGCCCTCTCCCGGCGGGATGATCGGCGGATTCAATGCCGCCGCGAATGCCCCCATCGGCGAGCTGCATGCGCCGAAATAGGTCCAATCCCCAGAAGGCTTCATCCACCAAGTCCGGCAGGGCATTGTTCGATTCCGGTAGATTCAGGTTCAACTGGGCGGCATAGCTCGGGAAGAGTTCCGCCAGCTCCAGCAGCATCCGGGCCACTTCCACATGCTGGATGCGGCGATCCCAATCCCCCGCATCAAAATAGCCTCCCCAGGCTTCGGGCACGGGTTGCTGGGTGAGGCCAGCTCGCAGGGCGGCGAAGGGGTCGAGTTCGCCCAAGCCGTTGGTAGTCGCCAGCAGGGGAGCGGTGGACTGGTAGACAATGGGCTGACCTGGGCCAAAGGCGAGGGGACGCTGTACTTCGGTGTAGGGCGGTGCCAGGGCGATGCCGCTGCGCTGGTGGTAGAAGCCGCGTGCAGCGGTCTCAAAGGGAGCTTGCCAAACGGCCTCACCGATGGAAAACGTCTGGGAGCAGCCCACCTGCTCCACGCAGAGTCGGTAGTCGCCTGGCGCTTGCAAACCATCAAAGCGCATGTCGTAGACGGAGGTGCCGCTGTAGTTGCGATCGCGCGCATCCTCCGGCTCTCCCGCCCCCCGACGCAGCCGCAGCTCGCCGCGATACCGGGTCTGGTTGCTGTTTTGATCAATCACCTCGAACTGCTGTCCTGGCTCATAGGTCACTCCGCCGCCATCCCCCATCCAAGTGGATAGGAAGGCCAGCTTGGGCTCATCGGGCCGAAAGCCGATTTGGGAAACATGGACCGCTTCACTGACGGTTTGGCGGGGCTGGTAATCGAAGGTGACGGCTGGCCAATGGCCCTCTTTGCTTTCGAGGCGATAGCGGTTGCCGGGGTTGAGGGGCTGGGGCCAGTCCAAATAGAGTGTGTGGAGCACCGGCCAGGCCGATTGATCGGCGCTGATGCGGGCCATGTCCGTGGGACGGCTCTTGCGAAAGACTTGGCGAGGGGCGAGGGGGGTCAGGTAGGCTGGATCGGTTTGAGAGCTGAGCAGGTATTTCCCCTGGCTGAGGGCTTTGCCCGATGGGGCGCTGCCCCGGTAGCGATCGAAGCCGTAGAGCAGGCGATCGCCCTCCACCAGCAGGCCGAGGATTTGGCCTCGGCGGCTCAACCAGCGCTGGCCCCACTCATCTGGATCGATGCGATCGCCCGCCTGGGCTCGATAGGGGTGCTGTTGGCCGTAGCTGACCTCACCAACTTCAAGTTCTAGGGCCAAAATATGGGACTGCACGGCATAGATTTGGCCCAGGCTTGGCCCAGGTTCTGCCGTTAAAGCATTGCCCGAAGGCTCGGCGGC
>JAAUQQ010000403.1 GCA_012032745.1 Synechococcales cyanobacterium RM1_1_8 | reverse complement strand
CGCAAGACGCTCTGTTATTCCAAATCCGTAGAAATGCTGAAGCACTCGATTCGGTTGCTACTTCATTACCTCAAATTCTGGGATGTCCCGATTCCGCAATGATTCATTGCATCATTCAGCAACGCCGCAAAGCTGTCTGGGTTTGGGCATCGGAGAGGGTGAAGCGATTCTGTCCCTGCGCCTCAACTTTGAAGCCTTGATACTCATAGGCTGTTTCCTGAGTGCGGGCAAAGCCCTGATCGAAAACTTCCAGTGCCGCTCGGGCCATCCGCTGCTCCTGAATTGCCTGGGGTCTTGACGATAGCCACTGCCCTGTTCTTTCGAGCCGATGACCAAAGGTTTCGATGGTTTCTTTCAGGGCATCCGGTCTTGAGGCAATCCACTGCCCTCCTTTCTCTAATCCATGCCCCATCGATTCAAATGTCTTGGTCAGCCCCTCTTGAGCCGCATAAGAAAGGCTTTGCGGCAGAGCCTTAAACTCATCACTCTCCAATTCCCTGCGTAGCTGGTCCACAGATTTAGTGGCTTGCTCTCCCAAATCCTCGGCCAATCGCTGAAAAAACTGGCGGGCAGGTCCCTCCGTAATCGCCGCAAACTGCATCTAAACCACCTGAATTGCCTCTAAAGGCTGCTTCGCTTTGGGCTCGGAAAGTTCTAGCTGGGACTTTATAGAGGTTTCGTTTGACTGACCAGCTTGAATAGGGTGTTCCCTCGACGGTGAGGCCGTATTGACTTTCGGGATTTCCTCGACCGTTGGCTTCAGATCAAGATTATTCTCTGGGATGGCTGCTGCAATCGGCACCTCACGCCATGTCCAGACATGTTCTTTAACCCAGCCCTGAAGGGTTTCAGCTGCTTCAGATGAAATCTGCTCTGGTGCCTCAACGTGACCATTGATTGCTGTCAAAAGTACGGTTTCATCCTGCACTAAGCTCAGGGATCTCCCTTCCTGACGAAGGTCAAGGTCACCCAAGCTGGCTTCGGTGAGGGGAGCCTGTTCTCCAAACAGGTCGATCAGGCTCTGGGCGACTTGCGAGATTGCATCTAAGTCAACAACCTCATCTAGCCCTATCCAAGGATCGGTAATTGGGCTTTCGGGGTCAGGTATCAGCTCCATAGGCACAGCGGCCTCAGCCACTTGCTCGTGCTGAAAAGCATTTATAGAGACTCCCCCATCCCGCTCCTGACGAAAGAAGATCTCATCTCCTTGTCGAATCTCGATCGCGGGCACTTTGTCTAAAGCTGCTGAAATATTAGGGGCTGAGGGTTCGGCGATCGCTGCCAGAATCATCTCGGCCCGGTCTTCGCTCAATTCGCGCCGCTGTTCTCCAGATGCTAGCTCCCCAAACACAATCCGTCGGCCCAGATAGATCCTGAGGGATTCTTCGCTTGCAGCGGAGTCGGCCAGCGTTTGAATCAGTCTCTCTTGAACTGGGCCAGCGATCGACTGAATCGTATCGGTGGACGGACTAACCATTTCCATGGGATGAATCTCCTGAAGTGATGGAAGTAAGTAAAGATTGAGAGCGTGGGGATGGAGTCAACCGGCCCAGCAACTGATCCAACTCAGCCATGGCCTGGATACGATTCACCACGATTTCGCCCTGTATTAAGAACAGCGCCATCTGGTCATCGAAACGAACTTTCACGAACGGCGGCTGATAGTTCGGCGAACAGGGTCTGAGAAAAGTGATTTGGCCGCGATCGCTACGGATGAACAGCACGTCATCAAAGAGCACATCGATCACGGCTGGGGTGTAACCGGCTGGGAAAGGGGACCTCTGGCGAGCGATCGCTAGTTCAGAGATAATTTCGAGTTCTTGGGTGAGGAGTGCTATAGCTGAACTCGACAGCGACCAGTCCTCCAAATTCAAAGCGTGACTCATAAGACCTCTCATAGGAATAACTACATCTGCCCCGCCCTTAGATACAGCAGATACGACCGTGATGATCCGATTCTAGGGAGACGATATGGCCTCAATACGGAAATTTTGAGATGGTTAAATCAGATCTGTGGGTCATCAAATTGACTGAGGTCATCCACAATCTGGTCATAATCGCGACCTAGAGTGGGCTCACAAACCAAAAGCATGACTGACCGACAGCGCTCTACCGGTGCCTGCTACACCCACTAGCCCTGTTGTGTCATGTCTCATCTGTGGTTTCACGCTCAAAAATCGTCTCCGCTTTCGCTTAGCGTTTCTGGATACGCTAAGCGGTTTATCGTTGGAAACCTTGCCAAATCTAGTTTTGGGAAATTTCTGCTGGATGCCAACGGCCAGAGGTGTTCCTATTCTCCAGTCATAAGGATGTTGGAAACAATGTTGTTTGTCAGCAAAAGAAAAGCTATAGAAGCGCTTGATTTAAGCGGTGAAACATTGAAGCGTTACCGACTTCATGGTGAATGGATTGAGGGGCATTCACTGGGTTAGAATCAACAGTCGCTGCGTGAGATATAACCTAGAACTCATTCAGGATTGGTGCTCTAATCGGAATGATCCCATTAGCCACATGCGCGCCATTGAAGTGTACAAAGCTAGCCTCATGAGTTGTCAGAAGAGGTCAGGCAGAACCTATGCTACAAATGCCATCTCCTCGTCGAAGAGTCTTTAGCTTCCAAGAAAACCCAAGATACTCCTCTCAACTAAAATTCAGGGACAAAAAGCTCTCTGGATTTACCGGCGTAATGCTCATAAATCATTTTGGGGCTTGTTCCGACTAACTTTGCAACGTCTTTCGCATCAAGCATTTTGATTCTTCCGTCAGGCATTGTCACAGCAGTTTCGAGCGCTGCTGTGATGAAAGTGTGTCTTGCCTGATATAGCTTTCGATATTCAATCCCATTCAGCTTTGAAAGTACGGATCGCCATGCTAGATTAGTTAAATTGTGGACATCAATCCAAGTCCCTTCTGGTGAGAGGAAGACCTTCATGTCACTGGTCACTGCTTCAGGTTTGATTGCAGACAGTAGCCCAGCCAGTCGAGAATTTACAGGGAAGGTACGCTTTTTTTGGGTCTTCAGTCCTTTTTTACAAACCAACCCATTCTCCGACACGACAACTGCCTGCTCAAATCGAACGGAACTAAAATCCTCCGCAATGTACTGCCATTGCAGCGCAACGGCTTCTGAGGGCCTACACCCCGTCATAAACAGAAATTCTATGAATGGGGCATAAAACTTAAAGTAGCGATCGCTCTTAAATGCCTGGATGATTCGATCTCTCTCTTCGAGACTGAAGGGGTCAATATCCGTATCTTCTAAATCCCCTTTAGGGACTTTAATATCCGCTGCCATCCCCTTGAATGGGTTGTGAGATATGAGCTGAGATTTTGTGGCCCAATCGCAGCAGGCGGAGAACTGAGTCAGATAGCGCTTTACCGCGTTGGGAGTCTTATTTGCGACTAGCCAGTCTCGAATTGCAACAGAGTCTTTGAGAGACCGAGTAGGTAAATGGAGATTGATACAGCGAGAAACCTTGTTAAAATCCTTAGCCAGCGTGCTAGGAGACAACCCTGGACGTTTGAAATTAGTGTACTTCTCCCACAGCTCAGCTAGCGAGGGATGGACCGCCGTGGTTGGGGTAAGAACTGGGGTAGGCGGTTTGGCACTATCGGCTGACTGGATCCGGTACTTGAGCAACGTCGAGTCGAAATTTCCAGAGAGAATATCCAACTCTATCTGACGAGCTTTCAGCTCCGCTAGCTTACGGTTCTGAACCGTATCATCAAAACCCAGCGAAATGTAGCGGCGCTTACCTTGATAGCTAAAGACAAGCTGTAAGCGTCCATTCGATGTCTTGATCTGGACTGAACCCTTGGAAGCCCGTCTGGGAGTGCCTTTCGAGTACATGGCTATTTCATGTGGGGTAAAGACTTTAGCTCTATCTAAATTTTACCCCAAACTTACCCCATAAAATCTTCCAAACTACTCCAATAACCCCTAAATTTAGAACATCTGTACTTAGCTTAGAAAATTCAGGTCACTAAAAAGCCCTCTGGTAGAGGGCTTTTCGGCTTATGTACTTGGAAGCGGGTGATGGGACTCGAACCCACGACGTTCAGCTTGGGAAGCTGACATTCTACCACTGAATTACACCCGCAGCTGTGCATCCAAGCATAGCGCATTTCTGAGAGATTCGCGGAGGTCAAACATTATCAGAGTCGCTAGGATCTAGCCATAAGCCAAAT
>JAAUQQ010000402.1 GCA_012032745.1 Synechococcales cyanobacterium RM1_1_8 | reverse complement strand
CGCTTCTCCCAGGTTGCTGGCTTTGAGATTGATGCCTTCGGTGCTGTAGGTGCGGCTCATGGGGCGGGACGGCTCGGGCCTGGCAAGGGCTTGGGGGTGGGGCTTTTAGCCTAGCGAATTTTGAGCGGTCCCAGGGGGCGGACGGGGGGGAGGATTTTTCGGTATTAGGGATTTTTCCGGCCCAGCGCGATGAGCACGATGAAGTGATTACGCCGGAGGAGCATCAAGCATTGCTTTCGCTAATCGAGACGGTTGAGGCAGCAACGGCGGAGCGCTTAGAAGCTGTAGTTGAGCATCGTTAGATGCAGCTCAAAGCCGTCTTTGTCATTGCCTTTTACAGCGCGAGCGACTGTTACTTCAGCTTCGTTCGTTTTGACGTAGCCTATTGCATCGCTGCAAAGAATCGCTCCAGGGTCTCAACCCTCCCAGTTCTCTAGCTGGTGCAGGAGGTCGATGCTGCGGGAGGTGCCGAGGCGGGTGGCTCCGGCTTGGATCAGGGCGATCGCCTGTTCAATCGTCTTAATCCCCCCAGAGGCTTTGATGCCAATTTGGCCCTTGGTGATGCTGTGCAAAAATTTCACATCTTCCACAGTGGCTCCGCCGAACCAGCCGGTGCTGGTCTTGAGAAAATGGACGCCGGAATCGAGGCAAACTTCGGCAGCGAGCTGCATTTCCGGAGGCGTGAGGCGGCTGGTTTCGAGGATGACTTTGATCAGGCGATCGCTACTCTCCGCAATTTCAGCAATCTCCCGGTGCAGTTCATTGCTCTTGCCCTGCTTCAGCCAGCTCTGGTTGAGGACCACATCCAGCTCATCGGCTCCATTCTCCGTGGCATCCTGGGCTTCGTAGAGCTTGACAGCGGACGTATTGGCTCCCATGGGAAAGCCGATCACGGTGCAGATTTTGGGCTGTTTGCCATTGAGCAGCTCCTTGGCCTGGCGGACGTGGCAGGGAGCAATGCAGATGCTGGCGAACTTGTAGCGCTCAGCTTCGGCGCAGAGGCGGGTGATCTGCTCGGGGGTCGCGCTGGGGTCGAGCAGGGTATGGTCGATCAGCGGGGGCAAATCGACATCGACGATTTGGCTGCGGTCTAGGGGCACGGCGATCCCATGAATGGGCTATCTCTAACTGGGTAGTGCATTTACGTAAAGGATATAGCTAAATAGCCATTTGGCGTAGCACAAAGAAAAAAGCTGGAAAGCACCCCAAGGTAGGTCTTTAACGCTTACTGATATCGGCTACAGACTAAAGTGTCTGTGGACTGGTCACTTACGAGCAGAATTCAAGCCCCGTGCCTTTAGGCCGGGGTTGGCACTACTCAGAGGTTAGTGACCCCTGATTTGCCTGGCCATCCTCCACCGATTCATCCAGCTTCCCATCGGATGGATGGCTCACGTAATCCAGGGGCAGGACCAGGGCCTCAGCCTCCCCCACCTGGACCTTCAGCCCAGCGCCACCGGCCTTGGTGCGGATGTAGCCCAATCCCCGCAGGCCTTCGGGGGTTTCGCTTAGGCTGGTGAGTTGACCAATTTTTGTCCCTGCCAGGGTGATGGCGCTGCCGGGGGCTGCGGGAGCGCTGAGCTGGATGCCCCAAAGCCGGGTCTTGACGCCGTTGTAGGTGTTGAGCCGGGCAATGGTCTCCTGGCCGATGTAGCAGCCCTTGTCAAAGGAAATGGTCTGCCAGAGCCCGGCCTCTAGGGGGTTATAGTCTTCGGTGAGTTCTTGGTCCGGGGCGGGGCGGCCTTGGCGGATGCGCAGTTGCTCCCAGGTCTCTGGAGCCAGGGCGATCGCCCCCCTTTCCCCCAACAGCACCCACAGCTCCAAAGCCCGATCCGCCGGGCAGAATAGCGTATAGCCTGACAGGCCCAGGCCGCTGCCATTGGCGAGTTGGACTGGAATTGGGGCTGAGGTGGATTCTGAGGTTGGCTCTGAGGTTGGTCCTGGGATGGGAGCCAGCGCCAGGCTGCGGTGGCTGTGCTCCGGTTCGCGGGAGAAGTCCTGGCCCGTGAGCTGAGTGATCAAGCTGTGGCTCCGGGGGCCAATCAGGCTAAAGCAGGCGGTGGCGGCTTGGTCATCCCCCAGGCTGACGGCATCGCCAAAGAAAATATAGCGATCTAGCAGCTTGAGCAGGGGCTCGCGGCGGCTGGGGGAAACCAGCAGGCGCAGGCTGTCTTCTAGCACATAGGCCGTGGCGAGGTCGATGGTGCGGGCGGTGGCGGTGACGAAGACGGTCTCGCAGCCCTGGCCCGGTGTTAGGGCCTTGAGGTCGTTGGTGCTTTGGTTGTGGAGGAAGCTGAGGCGATCGCCCCCCGCCAGCCGAAGCTGTCCCCAGTGGGAGCGATCGGCCAGGGCAACTCCATCCTGGGCAGCCTGCCAAGCGGCGCTGGCATCGAATCCCTGCTGTTGCTGAAGCTGTTTCAATTGCTCGAAGGCCACGGATCTGCTCCCAATGCGCTCGATCTATCTTTTAAAGTGTAGAAGATAGAGGGGTCGCAGATTGGGGGCAGTTGCCCAGAAGGCTCGCAAAACAGGGCCTAGAAGCCCTGGACTTCCCCAGAATTATCAGATTCCGGCGCGATCGCCCCATCGCGCAGTTCTGGCGGCAGGGTCATCGTGAAGCCCACCAGCCCGGCGATCAACAGCAGGGCACCGCCAAGGTTCATCAAAAAGGAGCGGCTGACCCAGGTGCGGCTCCAGAATTTGATCACAAACACGAGCATTCCGAAGGGCACAAAAAAGGCGATTAGGCCCCAGGTGGCGCTTTCTTGGAAGGCTTGGACCAAGCCGATGATGTTGCCCACCATGCTGAGCACAAAGCCCAGGAGGCAAAGCAGACCGAAGACAATCATTCCCATGGCGATCCGTTCCTTAAACTCTGGTCAGACTACTATTCCCATCTATTCGGTCTGGAGCGAGCCTATCTATGCAACCCGGCTCTCCATAGCCCAGCTACTGGGCAGAATCTGGCTCCGGAGAAACCCCCAACAGAGCCCCCAGCTCCGGAACATCCGCCAACGCCTGGGCCGCGATCGCCCCATCCTGCTCCTGGGCCGTCGCCCAAGCCTGCTGGGCCGCTGCTGGACGCTGGAGCCGGGCCAGGGCCGTTGCCCGAGCGATCAGCGAGGCTGCCCGCTGGGGTACGTTATCGGTAGGAATGACTGCATCCCAGCGATCGCAGGCGGCCAAGGCTCGCTCATACGCTTGTTGGTCAAGCAATCGATTGAGCTGGATCTCCCAGAGGGAGAGGCTTTGGGGATGGCGCTTGAGGCCGCGCTGAAGGGTGCGATCGCAGCCCGCTCCATCACCCAATGCTTGCTGCATCTGGGCCACCGCCAGCCAATGCTCCACCGCTGCGGGCTCGATTTTGAGCGCCCGTTCAAAGGAGCGCAAGGCCAGTCCAGTTTGGCCCAGGCGCTGCAAAACCAGGCCCCGGTCATACCAGAGGTGATCCGAGTTGGGGTAGTAGCCCAGCACCGTATTGAAGGTCTCCAGGGCTTCTGGATCGCGTTCCAACATCAGCAGCGCATCGGCTTTGACATGGAGCGTATCCCGGTCTTGAGGCCGAAACTGAAGCGACTGCTCGTAGTCTGCCAGGGCCGCTGCAAACTGCTGCTGTCGGGCCTGGGAAAATCCCCGCTGCATCCAAAAATCGGCATCCTGGGGGTAGTACGCCAGGGCCTGGCTGTAATGTTCTTTGGCCTGGGGATATTCGCCCAGCTCCAGCAGCAGCTTGCCCTGGACCAGCAGCAGACCGTAGTTGTCGGGTTGCTCTGCTAACCGTTTCTGGTTCGCCTGCTGTTGCTGTTGCAATGCTTCCAGGCGATCGGTGGGGCGATCGTCGCGGCGGCTTGACTCTGTTAAAAGGCAGAACAACATGGGAACGAAATAGGGTGAAGTGCTTAGACTGGGCTGAAATTCCTGAGTAGGATTTGCCAGGGTCTACACCGACAGCAATAGGCTGAGTTTCATGTCCAGAAGGCTCAGAAACTAGCTGAACGTGCCAAACATTTAAGTCAGACCACTTGCCTATGGCTTTGCCACTTTCTACCCATTTCCTAGCCCTTGCGGGAGTAGTGGGCATTAATGGTTTACCACTTGGAGATAGGACCGGAATTCGTTGATTTTGCATTGGATATAATCCCGCAAATGGTTTAAGTCCCTTACCGCAACACAGCCAGCGTGTCTTGCCTTTACGCAACGCCCGGAACA
>JAAUQQ010000401.1 GCA_012032745.1 Synechococcales cyanobacterium RM1_1_8 | reverse complement strand
GCCCTGCTCCAAACTCAGGCCGCGACCTGAGTTTGGAGCAGGGCCATTTACCGGGTAACAGCCTTGCGCCAGGTAACAGCCTTGCGCCAGGTAACAGCCTTGCGCCTGCCCCTTCCCGGATCCATGCTGTTCCCCAGTTCAGCACCGAGGTTCCTGCTCCCATGGCCGAGGACATCCCCTCAGCAGGGGAGGGAGAACTGGACGCAGGAGCTGCCAATCCCCTGGAAACGCCGCTGTCGCCCGAAAACCGCTCGGAAGTGACGAATCCCCAAGCCGATGCCATGGATGGGCTGGATTCGGGAAGTGGGGGGGAGGTGGGCGATCGCCACCGGAGGCGGATGGGGCTGAACGGCCACCGATGGATTTGCCTGGGGATTCATCGGAAAGTTTATCGCCGGAAGGCCCATCACTGGAAGGCCCATCACCAGAAGACCAGTCAGCAGAAGACTTACCCGAAGCCTCGACCCCAGCCTCACCCCCCTCTCCGCCCTGGGCTGTTCCCGCGATGGAACCAGAAGCGGGGCAGGAGGCAGGAGACGCCGAGCCGGAGGCAAGCCCTCAGCCAGAGATGATTGAACAGGGGGACGATGAGGAACAAGATGAGGAGGAGCAATGGGAGAACGATCCCAGGGCCAGGGAAGAGCTAGAGGCGCTGGAGAGGCTGGAACGCCCGCTGGCTCCAGACTTGCTGCCGTTGCCATCCGGTGAAGCTGGGGCTGAAGGGAGGGAGATAGACAGCGCTGGGGGAGACGTCAGTCTTCAAGCGGATCCTGACTTGGGTCACATTAGGCTGCGGCAGCGCCCTTTGGAACTGCGATCGCCCCAGTTCAAAGCTCCCACCTATCTGATCGGAAACTTCGGCTCCATCAGCAGCGCCAATACGCTGTCCGGGCTGGATCCAGTAGACGATCGCCTGTTGCGCATGGGCCTATCCTTGGTGACCAGCCCGCGTCTTTCCCGACGCACGGCCCTGGTGGGGTCGATCAGCGGCGATCGCTATCGCTACAGTGACTTATCTCGGCTAAACTACGATGAGTTGGGCCTGCAAGTCAGCCTGCGCCATGTGCTGGGGCGGCGGCTCCAGGGCGATCTGGGCTGGACCCATCGCCAGCTTTTTTTGCAGGATGGGGGCGATCGCTTTCTCTACGAACATGCGGCCTTTGCCACCCTGACCCGCAGCGATCGCCTCAGCTCCAAAACCCGCCTGACCAGTTTCTACAACATTCGCGCCGGGTTTGCCGATCCCGACAGCAGCAGTCAGTTGCGCAACACGGCGGGCCTGAGCCTGCGCCATGATCTGACGCCTAGGTTGCAGGCTTCGGTGACCGGACGCCTGACCTTGACCAATTTTATGCAGCAGAACCGTCAAGACTTTTCTGCCCAGGGGCTGGTGCAGCTCTCCTATCAACTCTCCCAAAATTTTCGGCTCAATCTCTTTGGCAGCCTCACCCGAGGCAATTCCTCCAATCGTCGCGTGGATTTTGACAATGCCACGTTTGGCCTCAGCCTGACCAGCAGCTTGAAGCTATTTGAGTGATGGGCTACGCCCTAGTAGTCTGGGGCGTAAGTTTTGCCCCCCTCACCCCAATCCCTCTCCCACAAGGGGAGAGGGGCTCCGATCCAGCTCCCCTTTTCCCAATTCCCCATCACGCCATCTCCAAATAGCTCTGCACCTGGGGGATCGAGGCAATTAACGTTTTTGTGTAGTCCTGCTGGGGATTGGCGTAGACTGCGGCGGCATCGCCCATCTCTTCAATGCGGCCTTGGTTCATGACGATCATGCGATCGCTCATAAATTTCACCACCGACAAATCGTGGGAAATAAACAAATAGGTCAACCCCAAACGCCGCTGCAAATCCTTGAGCAGGTTCAACACCTGGGCCTGGACCGAGACATCCAACGCCGAAACCGATTCATCGCAAATAATAAACTTAGGGTTCAAGGCCAAGGCCCGCGCAATGCAGATGCGCTGGCGCTGGCCGCCGGAAAATTCATGGGGATAGCGGGCCATGGCATCAGCAGGCAGGTCCACGCGCTGGAGCAGTTGGGCCACCTGGGGGCGGTAGCTGCCCTGTTGCTTTGGCAACCGGTGGATGCGAAGGGGTTCGGCGATCGCCATTCCCACCTTCATCCTCGGATCCAGGGCACTGTTGGGATCTTGGAAAATAATCTGCATATCCCGCCGCAGTCGCCGCAGTTGCCCCGCCGACTGCTGGGCCAGATCCTGGCCGCCGAACAACACTTGCCCCCCCGTGGGTTTGATCAGCCCCAGCAGCGCCCTGGCCAGGGTGCTCTTGCCACAGCCCGACTCCCCCACCAGGCCCAGGGTCTCTCCGGTCAAGATCTCAAACGACACCCCATCCACGGCTTTGACGCGCTGGCTGGTGCCGCCCAGGGGGCCTTTGACCGGATAGGAGACCCGCAGATCCCGCACGGAGAGCAGCACCTCGGCGGGGGCGGGGGCCTGGGTGA
Organism: Synechococcales cyanobacterium RM1_1_8; assembly: GCA_012032745.1. Taxonomy (GTDB): domain Bacteria; phylum Cyanobacteriota; class Cyanobacteriia; order PCC-9006; family JAAUQQ01; genus JAAUQQ01. The sequence goes on along the minus strand of JAAUQQ010000401.1, from coordinate 1,739 downwards.
TGGGCAGGCTGGGGCCGGGAACCTCGACTGGTTTGGCTAAAAACTGGGCCAGGTTGATCGGCTTTTCCCGAATCTCCATCAGCCCGGTTTCCCCCAGGCGTTCTTCCATAAAATCCGCCACGGTGGGCAGTTGGCGAAAGCGCTGTTGGAGCTGGGGACGACAGGCCAGGAGGCCCTTGGTGTAGGGATGTTGGGGGCGCTGGAAGATGCGGGAGGCCGGGCCAGATTCGACGATGCGGCCCCGGTACATGACGGCGATTTTATCGGCCACCTCTGCGACCACGCTCAGGTCGTGGCTGATGAAGACCATGGCCATGTTGCGGCGATCGCGCAATTCCCGCAGCTGTCTCAAAATGCTGGCTTGCACGGTCACATCCAGCGCCGTCGTCGGTTCATCGGCAATCAGCAAGCTGGGATTGCAAGCCAGGGCCATGGCAATCATCATGCGCTGGAGCTGGCCACCGGAGAGCTCGTGGGGATAGCGGCGCAGCAGGGCGCGGCGATGGTGGCGAATGGCCCGGTGCAGGTCTTGGGCGCTGGGGGGCTGGCGGCTGGCCCAGGTTTGGCGAAAGCCTTCGGCCAGGGCATCATCGCTGGGCAGCAGCTTGACCTCCCGCAGCAGGCTGAGGGTGCGGCGGCGGGCGGCGGTGGCCGAAATCGCTTCGTGGGTCAAAATCGCTTCGATAATCTGTGCTCCGCAGCTCTGGACCGGGTTGAGGGCGGTCATGGGCTCCTGGAAGATCATCGCCATTTGGCTGCCTCGGTAGCGCCGCAGTTGGGCGGGGGGGCAGGCTAGGAGGTCGATGAATTCGCTTTGGCTGGGATCGGGGGCATGGCGATCGCGAAACCAAATTTCCCCACTGACAATTTCCCCCGGCGGCTGGGGAATCAAGCCCATCATTGCCAAACAGGTGACGGACTTGCCCGAGCCCGACTCGCCGACGATCGCCAAGGTCTGTCCCGGCAGCAGATCCAGCGACACCTGTTGAACCGCCGGGGCCGCTGCGCCCTGAAACTGGACGGTCAGATCGCGGACCTGGAGCAGGGGCGCAGCACTGGACTCGGCCAGGGGTGGGGAGAGGGGCATCTTGGGCGGAGCATCTGCCATGGGGAGTCGCGGGATGGGGATGCCATAGCTTATCAAATTCGCTCGCCCCTGCCTGGATCCCCGGCTCCAGATCTCCAGGTCTAGATCTCCAAACCCATCATCCCTGGGGCCAGCTATTCAGAAATCCCCCAAGGTGAAAAATCAAGGCCATGGAAGGGCAAGACCATGGAAAATTTCTCGCAGCCGAGCCTCCCCCCGCATCGCCGAACTGGGGGGCATCTGGTTTTTTACCGTCTGGGGCTGTTGGCCATTTTTCTGTTCAGCCTGGGCCTGCGCCTCTGGAGCCTAGACCGCTTCAATCAGCTCGCCTTCGATGAAATTTACTACGTCAAATATGGCCTCAACTACCTACGCCAGCAGCCCATTTTCGATGCCCATCCCCCCCTGGGGAAATACCTCATTGCCCTGGGGATTTGGCTGGGCGATCGCCTCCTCTTCCCCGGCCTCACCGCCTCCAGCGACCTGACCCATGACCTGGCAGGCAAGCTGCTCTCTCCCTACAGCTACCGCTGGCTGAATGCCGTTGTGGGATCAACCATTCCGCTGTTGATTGCGGGGGTGGCTCGACAACTGAAAAACAGCCCCAGCCTTGGCCTGTTGGCCGGTGGTCTCGCAGCCTTGGATGGTTTTT
>JAAUQQ010000400.1 GCA_012032745.1 Synechococcales cyanobacterium RM1_1_8 | reverse complement strand
AGGTGATAGGGTTTTAAGGAGGATTCGATGGGGTTTGATGAAGAACGGTTGCGGCGCTGGCGGTTGATTTTGGGTGGTGGGGCTGCAGATGGGATTTGTGGGAGGGGGGCTGAGGGGGGTGGTTTTGAGCTGGAGGGGGGCGATCGCAATTTGGATCAGGCCCTGGCGGCGCTCTATGATCCTGGTCAGGAGAGGCGGAGGGGACTGGGTAGCTCGGCTCCCAATGTGGCTCGCTGGCTGGGGGATATTCGCCAATATTTCCCCAGTTCTGTGGTGCGGGTGATGCAGCAGGATGCTCTGGAGCGGCTGAATCTGCACCAGATGCTGCTGGAGCCGGAGATGTTGGAGGCGGTGGAGGCGGATGTGCATCTCGTAGCCAATCTGATGTCCCTCAATGGGGTTATTCCGGAACACACCAAGGAGACCGCGCGGCTTGTGGTTCGCAAGGTGGTGGATGAGCTGCTGCGTAAGTTACAGAACCCGATGCAACAGGCGGTGCTGGGCAGCCTCAACCGCAGCCAGCGCAACCCTCGCCCCCGTCACAACGAAATCGACTGGCACCGCACGATCCGCGCCAACCTGCGCCACTATCAACCCGAGTACAAAACCATCATTCCCGAACGCCGCATCGGCTATGGTCGCAAGCGCTCGGCCCTCAAGGACATTATTCTCTGCGTGGACCAGAGCGGCTCCATGGCCCCCTCGGTGGTCTATGCCAGTATCTTTGCGGCGGTTCTGGCATCGATTCCAGCGGTGAGCACCCAAATGGTGGTGTTTGACACGGCGGTGGTGGACCTCACGGAGCTACTTCAGGATCCCGTTGATGTTTTGTTTGGTACGCAGCTGGGGGGCGGCACGGACATTAACCGGGCGCTGTCCTACTGCCAGGGCAAGGTGCGCCAGCCCGAGGAGACGATTTTGGTGCTGATCAGTGACCTCTGTGAGGGCGGCAATACCGATGCCATGCTCAAGCGGGTGGCCTCGCTGGTGGCTTCGGGCGTCCAGATGGTGGCCCTGCTGGCTCTGAGCGATGAGGGTGCGCCGTTCTTTGACCATCGCAATGCAGCAGCCTTTGCGGCCCTGGGCATCCCCAGCTTTGCCTGTACGCCGGATCAGTTTCCGGAGCTGATGGCAGCGGCGATCGCCCGCCAGGACATCGACCAATGGGCCGCTCAACGGGCAATTGTTACGGCCCGTTTGTGATGTTACGGCCCGTTTGTGATGCTACGGCCCGTTTGTGAAGCAGCGAACAAATTCTGTCCCACCACTGGAGCCAATCCCTGGGCTGCGACCATCGCCAAGCCAGCGCTCCCGCTGAAGCATCTCCGCAAGGCTCAAAACAAAAGCGACATCCCAGTTCACCCCAACCACGTCGCCCAAGCCACGTCGCCCAAACCCAGATCATCCCCTGCTCCCAGCAGTGGTTGCTTGGGGAGAGCAGGGGCTGGGGTATGGGGGTAGCTTGAGCCAAGCTGGCTCTATTTGCTACTCAGGCTTTCCCATGCTCCCTACCATGGCGGCAGCCCAGGGCAGCAGCCTACCCCGACCAAAATCTCTTTAAGCTCCTGAATATTTAGCCCAATATTCCGGCTCCGCGATCGCGTTTCAGTAGCTTGCTTCAGAATCGGCTGATTCAAGATCCAGCTCGACGATCCAGCTCGTCTTGGGATCAAAACCTTCAGCGCTAGAGCATCCTGGGCACCCAGTACGTTTGACACCGAGAGGCTAAGACATGGCTAGAAATTTCGTGAATGGGGAGGAGTACAAACGCTTGGTGAGCGATCGCAACCAAACGGCCCGCGACTGGAACGTTGAAATCTGCGTCTCCCAATTATTTGAAGCCCAGGTCGCAGCAACGCCAGCGGCGATCGCCCTGGTCTACGGCGATCAAGCCCTCACCTACGACCAGCTCAACCGCCGTGTCAATCAGTTGGCCCACCATCTGTGCAGCCAGGGCATTCAGCCCGAAGATCTCGTGGGCCTCTGCCTAGATCGCTCCTTCGAGATGGTGATTGGCATGTTGGCCATCCACAAAGCCGGAGCGGCCTATTTGCCCCTGGATCCCAACTATCCCGCCGATCGCCTCAGCCTGATTGTGGAAGATGCCCAGCCCAAATTTTTGCTGACCCAAGCCAAAAATGCGGACTGTCTCCCCGAGCTGGACCTGCCCCATATCTGGATGGATCGGGATGCCCAGATGCTGGCCCAGTTGCCCGACCACAACCCCGAGCCCCGCGCCACGGGCAGCAACCTGGCCTATTTGATCTACACCTCCGGCTCCACCGGCAAGCCCAAGGGCGTGATGATTGAACATCGCTCCCTCAGCAACTTTTGTCAGGCGGTCCAGGAATTCTATGCCGTGGGCCAGGGCGATCGCGTCCTCCAGTTCAGCACCATCAACTTCGACCTCTCCGTCGAACAGTTCTACCCCTACTTGATTTGCGGCGGCTCCCTGGCCCTGCGCACCCCGGAGATGACCGAATCCATCCCCCAGTTCCTAGCCTGCTGCGCGGCCTGGGAGGTCACGGTCTTGGACCTGCCCACCGCCTACTGGAACCTGCTGGTGGTGGAAATGATCTCCGGTGGCTATGCCCTCCCCCCCAGCATCCGCCGGGCGGTGATCATCGGCGAGCCCGCCAGCCCCGAGCGCGTCGCCCAGTGGCAGCAGCTCTCCGCAGGCCGCGCCCCCCTTGTCAATTCCTACGGGCCCACCGAAGCCACCGTCGCCGCCACCCGCTACTTTGTGCCCCCGCAGCCCACGGAGCTAGATGCCGCCTCGGCCCAGGTCTCCATCGGCGTCCCCATGGGCAACATGCAGATCTACCTGCTGGATGCCCAGCAGCAGCTTGTGCCCGATGGCTCCATTGGCGAAATCTGCATCGGCGGCTTGGGCGTGGCGCGGGGCTACCTCAATCGCCCGGAGATCAACGCCGATCGCTTCATTTGCGATCGCTTCAGCGGCACCCCCAACGGTCGCCTCTACCGCACCGGAGACCTGGGCCGCTACCGAGCCGATGGCAACCTCATCTGTCTGGGCCGCATGGACAACCAGGTCAAACTGCGGGGCTACCGCATCGAGCTGGGCGAAATTGAAACCTGTCTCAACCAACATCCCATGGTCAAGCAGGCCGTGGTCATTGTGCGCGAAGATACACCCGGCAACAAACGCCTCGTGGCCTACTGGGTCAATAAACAAGGGCAGCAGGCCACCGCCACCGAGCTGAGCAGTTGGGTTGCGGGACAGCTCCCGGACTACATGGTGCCCAGCGCCCTGGTGAGCTTGGAAGCCCTGCCCCTCAACGCCAACGGCAAGGTAGACCGCAAAGCCCTGCCCCTGCCAGCCATGACGATGCTTGGCGATGGCACAGCCCGAGCCCTCACCGCCTCGGAACAGCAGCTCGCCGAGATCTGGGCAGCCCTGATGGGGCTGGCTCCCAGCGACCTCCAAGGCGAGAGCAACTACTTCGAGCTGGGCGGCAACTCCCTTTCAGCCCTGGGCCTGCTGGTCCAGGTGGAGAAAGAATTTGGGGTGCGGCTCAATCTCTCCGATCTATTCCTGGCACCGACCCTAGGGGCCATGGCCCTGCGCCTAGAGGAACAGCGCCAGTCGGGAGCCAGCGGCGCGGCGGCGGAAACAACCCTGATGCAGTTGCGGCCCTCGGGGCAGAAGTCTCCTTTCTTCTTCATCAACTCCATCAGTTTTGGCCTCCTGCTAGCCCCCCACTTTGCCCCGGATCACCCCTTCTATTCGATCAATATCTTTGGGGCCACGGAGCGGCTCTTGGCCCTAGAGTCCGGCTCACTGCGGGCGATCGCCGAATCCTGCACCAACGACCTACAGACAGTCCAGCCCCACGGGCCCTACCATCTCGGGGGCTACTGTGATGACTCCAAGCTGGCTTTTGAGATGGCCCAATGCCTACAGGAGCGGGGCGAGGAGGTGGCGCTGCTAGCCTTCATCGATGCCAACTGGGAGGCGGAGGTCAACGATTTGCACTCCCACTGGGCAAATCTGCGCAACTTTGGCCTCTCCTACCTGGGTGAAAAAGTGCGCAGCAAGGTCGAGATGGTTCAGCACCAGCTGGGCGTCACCTGGCAGAGCTGGATATCCCACTTCCGCCAGGCCCAGGGAGAGGAGGCGACCGAGGTGGGGCGAGATATCCTACTGCTGAGACGCTACAACGCAGCCACCGCAGCCCACCAACCCCAGATTTTTGCG
>JAAUQQ010000399.1 GCA_012032745.1 Synechococcales cyanobacterium RM1_1_8 | reverse complement strand
CCCCCCAGCCCCATGCCCCCAGTTCTCCACCCGCGCCATCCTTACCGACATCGAAGGCACCACCAGCGCCATCGCCTTCGTCAAGCAGACCCTCTTTCCCTATGCGGCCAGAGCCTTGCCTGGGTTCTTGCGCGATCGCCAAGCCTCCCCCAGCGTCGCACCGCTGATCCAAGCCGCTGCCGCTGAGGCGGGCCTAGACCCGGCGGATCTAGAAGCGGTGATTCAGCAGTTGCTGGACTGGATAGAGGGCGATCGCAAAAGCACTGCCCTCAAAGCCCTCCAGGGTCTGATTTGGGAGCAGGGCTATCGGGATGGCAGCTATCGAGGCCACCTCTATGGCGATGCCCATGCTGCACTCCAGCGCTGGCACCGCCAGGGCATCCCCCTCTATGTCTATTCCTCCGGCTCCATCCAGGCTCAAAAACTGCTGTTTCGCCACAGCAACCACGGCGACCTTACCCCCTGGTTCAGCGGCCACTTCGACACCACCACTGGCCCCAAAACCGAGGCGGCGGCCTATGGCAAAATCATCGCGGCGATCGGCCTACCCGCCGCCCAGGTGCTGTTCCTCTCCGACAGCTCCGCCGAACTGGCAGCGGCCCAGACGTCTGGGCTCCAAGTCTGCTGGTTGACCCGCCCAGAAGATTGCCCCGCCAGCCCAGACCAGCGCCGCCAGGCTCCCTATCCCAGCGCCGCCAGCTTCACCGAAATCCAACTCGACCCGGCCTAGGCTGCCGATTCGTCATTTGCCCCGGCACTGCCTTGAACGCTTAGGGACTTCCAAGGTATGGAGCATCCAAATTGGATAGGTGGGGAGGTGGGGAGATGGAGAGGTGGGGAGTCAGTATTGTTCGACCGTAGGGGCGTTCCGCTGAACGCCTTGCCAAGCCCCACGCTCGACCTAGGCGATTAAATCTCTGGAAGTCCCTCAGCGACCGAGCAGCCCCCTGAGCAGCTTCTCTGAGCCCGCCTTGATCTCAGCCCAGCCCGCCAGCAGCGTGGGGCTATGGCCATAGGGATCGTCCATGGCGGTGCCGTCTTCGCCCTGGTCAGCGATCGCTTCACCGTTTTCAGAATCACCGTTTTCAGAAGATCCCTCCGGAGAATCACTCACACCAGCGGAATCCCAAGCCTCAGCCTGGGTCGTCAGCGGCTGGCCGACCATCGCTGGCTGCACCGCCGTGGGATCCGCCGCTGGCCTCAGCAGCGCAATTTCCTCATCCAACATTTCCGCATAGATCTCGGGCAAATAGGCCGACATGCTGTTGGTCTCAATGCCATAGCCCAGGCTGGTCCAGGTGGGCGAGAGGATTTCCAACACCTGCTCCACCTGGCCCTGGCGCAGCAGGGCAGCCAGATCCACACCCCACTCATCCGGATTGCTCAGCCAGCGGTGGACCACCACATCCTGGGACGTGGGGTCAAAGCGATAGGGCCGCCAGAACAGCACCTTCGGCTGCTCGGGGTGATATTTTTTGGCCTGGTCTTCCCAGGTCGTGGTGATGAACTGGTAGCGGCCAGCGGCGGTGGAACAATTGCCGGTGTTGGGGCCGATGGGGATATGTATACATTCATCGGGGTGGTGGTTCCAGCCGCTGAAGTGGCTGCCGCCGTAGATCACAGAGTAGGGCCGGGGCACGTTGGATTCGCTGGCCGAGATCGTGCGCATCAAGGCACGGATATAGGGATCGCCACCTTCCATGGCCAGGGGAACGGGTTTTTCGAGGGCGCTGCGCGGCTCAAAAATATTCAGCTTGCCGTAGCGCCATTCATAGAGATCCAGCAGCGTTGCCAGGGTGATCAGCAGCAAAATGGAGCGCAGCAGCAACCGACCCACAAACCGATCCACGGTGGTTTTGGTCGAGCGCTTGGGCTGGCCGGGGGAGAGGTGGGTTGTGCGATCGCCCTTCAACTGAGCATCGCGATCAGAAGAGGTTGGAGGCTGGGTAGTCAATGGGAGTTATGGAGGGGAGCGCTGGGAGACAGAATCGAATGGGCCAACAAATAGAGCAGGAGCCCCAGACCTTGCCCCCAGGGGCAAAGCCGAACACTGCCATTTTATGGACTTTGGGCCAAGCCGCTGCTGATTCCTGAATCCTCCTGGTTTGGGCCTGTCCTGTCAATCTACCCTCCAAGCCTGCCCTCGCTGCGGTCTCCCAGTCCTGTCGCTTAACATGTGAGGAACCATGACTGACTGCCCGGAGCCCCTGGTAACGTGACAGTATGATTGAGCTCGAAACATGATTGAGCCCGAAACATGATTGAGCTCAAGACGATTGAGCTTGAAGCTGACCTGATCCTATCCTTTGCTGTTTGCGCCCTTGAGGAGAACTCCAATGATCTGCCCACGACTTGCCCCGGCGTGGTTTGCGGCCGTCGCCCCGCTCCCGCTGATTGTCGGCCTGGTAACTGCCGCAGCTCAGGCAACAACATTGCCGACCCAGAGCTGTGCCTATGATCCGGCCTCAGGCAAGCCCAACCCCCTGGGCGATCGCGCAGCAATCACAATCAGCGAGATCAACGGCAGCACCACCTTTACCTACCAAGAAATTCCCACCCGTAGCGATCGCGGGCCTTCGGTGGTGGTCGTGGCTCCCAAGCGGGAAATCACACTGGAAAACACCGGATTAGAAGCCGCCCGCCAAATTCTGCTAGAGAACCCAGCCTACTACAATGACCTGATTGGCTATCCTTCAGCCAGTGGTTTTGCCACGGTCAACGCCTCCCTCACCTGCTGGAGCAACGACCTGGACAACGAAGCCCCGCCCCAGGCCACCCTGCCCCCCCGCCAGGTGCCCGCCACCACGGCCCCCATTGCCCCCCGAGAAATTCCAGATAATCCCGTGGTGGAGCCTGCTCCGGCAGCGGGGTCCAGTGGTGCTGTTCCCCAAGTTCCCAGCACGGCGATCGCTCCTTCAGCAGCGGCCCCAACCCCCGTCAACCTCGCGACCCTGCCCGATGGCAGCTATCGCTTTTGGAATGGCGATGCCAAGGGCCAAACCATGACCGATGCCGCGCTACTGGAAGGCGGCGGGGCTTTGTTTATTTTCAGGAAGGCGAATAATTTCATTACTGGTAATTTTGCCTATATCGACAGCGAAGACGCCTACTGTGTCTATGGTCAGGGCAATAACAGCACCGTTTCTGGCTTTGTCTATCCCTATGGCCCAGAGGTGCTTGACCTGGGCGAGAGCTTTCGCAACCTCGGTCCGACCGACTTCCTCCGGGTGCGCCGTACTCGCATCGCCAACAACAGGCCTTTCTACAGCAGCGCCCTCTTAGATCTATCCACGTTTCAACCGATTAATCTCGGCCCGGTTGCACCCCCCACGAGCTGCTAACCCTAGCATTACCCCGCTCTAGCTCGCTTCCCGGCCAGGCCCCTAGCTTCTCGTTATGTTGGGCAGCGTTGTATTGGGCGGCGTTGGCCCCCGGCTGGAGTCGTGACTGGAGTCGTGACTGGAGTTCCCGACCAACTTGGCCTCCCGACCAACAGACTGGAGGGGTTTTGATTCTGGAGCCCGTGGTCTTTTCCACTCGCTTAGCGCCAGACCCGCAAAGTTAGTGCAGGATTGACGCAAACTTGATTCAGTCTTCTCTCTTGCTCCTCCAGTCTCTCCCCATCCCCGAGGCAATATGGCATTCCACAAAATTCTGGTCGCCCTCGACAACAGCACCCAGGCAGAGGGCATCTTTCTGCAAGCCCTCGACCTGGCCCACCGCGAAGCGAGCGAGCTGCTGCTGTTTAGCTGCATCCAGTGGGCTCCCAGCCTCTACCAAAGTCCAGGGGCCAGCTTGGGAGCCATGCCGGAGCGGGATTTTTCCAGCCTGGACATGGATATGCTCCAGCTAGAGCTGAATAAAACCCGCGATCGCCTCCAGCACTATTGCCAGCGCGCCCTAGAGGCCGATGTGAAAGCGGCGATCGCCTGGGATGCGGGCGAGCCGGTCACCTGATTTGTCACCAGGCCAAGACCTGGGAGGCGGAGCTGATTTTGTTGGGTCGCCGGGGGCGATCGGGATTGAAAGAATTGATGCTGGGCAGCGTCAGCAGCTATGTGATGCATCGAGCCAACTGTTCTGTGCTGGTGATCCAGGGCAGTTTGCCTGCCACCGACGAAGCGTGACATCCTCCCGACGCTCATCCGAAGCGGATAGAGCGCGGGCTTCCCAAGATCGCTCTTGAGGTTTCCTGCTTCATCGGGGTTCCCAGGCAACCTTCCTCCACAGGCAGTATCACCGTCTGTCCA
>JAAUQQ010000398.1 GCA_012032745.1 Synechococcales cyanobacterium RM1_1_8 | reverse complement strand
GGGAGGAGGTAGCTGTCGTGATTTCTAGGGTCGGGGTGGAGGCCGGGCTCAGACGGCGGAAGAGCTTGAGGATCAGGCGATCGCCATAGATCACCGAGGAGTTGGTCTGTTGGCTCGGCAGGAGCTGGGCCGGCAGGGTTGCCAAGCAACCGCAGGCTGCCCCGGCCCCTCCAGCTCGCAGGATTCATCACAGAGCCCCGGAAAGGCAGCGGTCTGGGTGGCCACCAGTTCTCCCCCCAGGCCCCGGAAGCGGGCGCGCTGCTGAATGGCTTGGAAGGGCAGCTCAATGAAGTCGCTGTTGCCCAGGGCTTCGACCAGGGCTCCGGGGCCGCTGGCGCTTTCCAGTTGTACCACCACCCGTTCCGTCAGCCGTCCCTCCACCAGTCGCCCAGCGGCCTGGTGCAGATCCACATAGCTCAGCATCAGCAGATAGGTTTCCGGCAGGCCCTCCACATAGTCCACCTGGAGGAAGACCAAGAGGTGGGCGATCGCCTGGCTGGGATCCTGGCCCGGCAGCTCAATGCGCTCCGTCACCTTGACGCCCTGGATGCCGCCCCGCGTCTTGCCACCAAACCAGCGACAGGTCATCAAATAATTGGGCAGCATCTCCTCCAGGCTGCGGCGGGGCTCCGGCTTGGTGAACAGCTCGGACCAGCTCCCCGCCAGGCGTAGGGTAGGAGCGCTCCAGGGCACATCGTCGCCCTCCACCACCGCAGCGGGCTCCAGGGTGAACCAGTAAAAACCATAGGGGCTGAGACTGAGAAAATAGTTACCTTCGCCAATTTCTGGAAAGGCCGCCTGGCCAAAAATCTCCACCGGCACCATGCCCGCAAAGGCGCTCAGCTCCAGCTCCACGGTTTGGACAAAGCGGGAGAGATTGCAAACCACCAGAATGTGCTCGCCCTGGAAGGTGCGGCTAAAGGCCAGAACCTTGCGGTTTTCCGGGCGGAGGAATTCGAAGCTGCCGCGCCCAAAGGCCTTGAAGCGGCTGCGGGTGGCGATCAGGCGCTTCATCCACCACCAGAGGGAGTTGGGGTTGGCCCGCTGGGCTTCGACGTTGACGGTTTCGTAGTTGTATTCGGGATCGGCGATGATCGGCGCGTAGAGCTTTTGGGGGTTGGCCTGGCTGAAGCCCGCGTTGCGGTCCGGGCTCCATTGCATCGGCGTGCGCACGCCGTAGCGATCGCCCAAATAAAAGTTATCCCCCATGCCGATCTCATCGCCGTAGTACAGCACCGGCGTGCCCGGCAGGGACATTAGCAGGGCATTGAGCAGCTCGATGCGGCGGCGATCGTTGCCCAGCAGCGGCGCGAGGCGGCGGCGAATACCCAGGTTAATCCGCGCCTGGGGATCTTCGGCATACACCCGGTACATGTAGTCGCGATCCTCATCGCTGACCATCTCCAGGGTCAGCTCATCGTGGTTGCGCAAAAACACCGCCCATTGACAATTGTCGGGAATCGATGGCGTTTGCTCCAAAATGTCAATAATCGGAAAACTGTCCTCCATTTGCAGCGACATAAACAGGCGCGGCATCAGGGGAAAGTGGAAATTCATGTGGCATTCATCGCCCTCGCCATAGTAGGCCGCCGCATCCTCGGGCCACTGGTTGGCCTCCGCCAGCATCATGCGATTGGGGAAATTGGCATCGATGTGGGCGCGGAGTTTCTTCAGCACCTCGTGGGTTTCGGGCAGGTTTTCGCAGTTGGTGCCATCGCGCTCATGGAGGTAAGGCACCGCATCTAGACGCAGGCCATCGACGCCCATTTCCAACCAGAAATCCATGACATCAAACACCGCCTGCTGCACATCAGGATTGTCGTAGTTGAGGTCGGGCTGGTGATTATAAAAGCGGTGCCAATAGTAGGCCTTGGCCACCGGATCCCAGGTCCAGTTAGAGGTCTCAAAATCCTTGAAAATAATGCGGACATCGGGATATTTATTCGGGTCTTCTGTCCAGACATAAAAGTCCCGCTCGCTGGAGCCCGCCGGAGCCCGCCGCGCCCGCTGGAACCAGGGGTGCTGGTCGGAGGTGTGGTTGACGATCAGCTCGATGATGACGCGGATGTTGCGATCGTGGGCGGCTTCAAGAAAGTCCTTAAAGTCATCCAGGTTGCCGTAAATCGAATTGACGCTGTAGTAGTCGGAAATATCGTAGCCATCGTCCCGCAGCGGCGAGGGGAAAAACGGCAAAATCCAGATGGCCGTGACGCCCAGATCCTGGATGTAGTCGAGGCGATCGGTCAGGCCGCGAAAGTCGCCGATGCCATCGCGATCGCTATCCGCATAGGCCCGCACCGGCACCTCGTAAATAATCGCATCCTTGAACCACAGGGGATCATCGGACAGAAAGGGGCTGGTGACATTGGATGGGGAAAGATCAGGCATGGTAGCTGTGCTGGGGGCTAGAGAGCTGAAACGAAATGGATGGATCCTGAGTGGCGCGAGCTGGGGCGAATCGAGCTGGAGCGAATTGAGCTGAAGTCAGAATCTCCAAGCCAGATCGCCGCCGCCCATCAACAGCATCTCTCAATTAACAGCGCTATGGTAGATCCTGCATCCCTCTTTGGAGAAGCTTCCAGCTGGATCAGGCCTGATCCACCGCAGGAGCAGGGCAGGGAGGCAATGGGGCTGGATACCTCGCCGTTTTCCAAAACGCCACTAGGGCGACCACAGCCCGCGAGAGCACCAAGGGAGATGACTGTTGCTCCGGGCCAGGAAACTCCGAGCAGTCCGGCTCCGAACCGCCAGCCAGCGGCTCCCCGGTCAACGGAACTGGCAGATAGAGCAGCGAGGTCGGATCAGTCAGCACAAAATCGGCCCGCACGCTCCGCAGGGCCTCAGCCGTATTAAACCCCCAGCTCACTCCCACCGAGCGCAGACCAACCTGCTGGGCAGCCTGCATGTCCCGCACCTCATCCCCCACATAGAACGCGGCGGCAGGATCGATGCCCTGCTGCTGGATCAGCCGACGCAGCACCCGAGCTTTGCCAAACAGCGAAATATCACACTTCGTAAAATCAAAGATATTTTCTAAATTATTGTTGCCCAGGAACATACGTATATTTTCGGAGCCATTGGAAGTGGCTAACCCCAGGGATTCCCCCCTTGCCTTGAGCTGGAGCAAGGCCGCCCGCATCCCCGGCACCATCTCCATCTCCGGCATAATGCGGTGCTGTTCCCGGCGCACGCGACGGATCAGGCGCGGCAGTTTCCACAGGGAGACCCGGCCTTCTTGCAAAATTTCCTGGGTCGTCAGGCCTCGCCACCGTTGAAACTCAGCCTCGTCCATGGGATCTAGGCCAAACTCTGGGGCGAGGTCGTTGGCGATCGCCAACAGCGCCGGCAGGGTGTCCGCCAGGGTGCCATCAAAGTCAAAAATGTAAGTGCTCACAGGTACCCAGGTCCGAAAAAATTAGACAGGTTTTCCACAGGCGAGATGCGCTGGGGAACTGTATTTCTCAATACATCCCGAAGCACAGTCCGATTCAGAGCCAAGGGGGCGATCGCAGGTTCAGACCAGAAGCAGCTCAGCCCAGCCAAGGTCTGTCCACTGACTGAATGATTCAGCTTGGTCCAGCATTATTTCCCATTTTTTTGATCAATCCCTTATCCAACAAGGGCTGTAGCCGTTTCTCTTCAGAATACGCTACTGGGCGGTCAAGCGCACTCTAGCCGGTTTCTTCCCCCTCGCCAGACCTCCGCCCAAGCCTCCGCCCAAGCCCAATTTTTGCAAACTTTAATTGGGCCTGCTGCCCCATTTTCCAAAGAAATGTTGCCTCCAAGCTGTGGAAAACCCGCCTTTTTCTGTGGAAAAAGCTGTGGAAAAGCTGTGGAAAACTCCCCCCCTGCTGTGGAAAAACTGAGACCGTGGATCCCACCTGTGGAAAACTCCCTAGTTTTTCCACAGGTTTTCCACAGGCAGTAGATCGCCCAGATCCTTGATATGAGAGGCGATTACGATCTTTTCCACATTTTCCACAGGCCCTACTACTACTGCCTTTTAAATTTAAAAACAGCCTCTAGAAAGCTTTAAAGGCATTGGCACAGGAATTTGAAATCCGTGAAATCCGATGCTAGGATGCTTGAGCCCTTGGCAGGAAAGCCGGTGAAAGCACGGTTGGAAACAAGGCTCCAGGGGAGACTTGTCTACATAGATTTGTGCAGTCTGAGCCTCGGCTTTGCACTCCGCCTGTGCTTGCCGCCGCGCTATTTTTGTTGGGCCACACACCATGAAGCTGGTTTGTAATC
>JAAUQQ010000397.1 GCA_012032745.1 Synechococcales cyanobacterium RM1_1_8 | reverse complement strand
ATGATGCCGGTGGTGCCATAGCCATGGTTGACCTGGGCCAGTCATCCCCGCGCAATTCCAGAACGCGCGGTTCGGCCTCCAGGGTGACGATGCGGACGGCCTGGACATTGCCGCGATCGCCCAACGTCCCGTAATTCACCGAGCCCATGCCACAGCTCCCCCCGCCAATGAAGCCGCCAATCGTCGCGGTGCGATAGGTAGAGGGGGCCATGCGCAGCTCCCAGCCGCTGGGGCGGGTTTCGCGATCGATGGCGGCGAGCTTGGCCCCGGCTTCGACGCGGACGAGACCGGGCTTGACCCATTTCACAGCGGTCATTTTAGACATCTCCAAAACCACGCCGCCCTGGAGGGGAACGCATTGGCCATAGTTGCCGGTACCTGCCCCCCGCGCCGTGAGAGGGACGCCATACTTGGCACAGGCGGCGGCGATGCGAATCACCTCGGCCTCACTGTTGGGACGAATCACCAGATCGGCGATCTTGCCCGCCAGTTGCGCCTGCAAAATCGGGCTGAAATGGGCATAGTCCTGGGAGAGTTTGGCAACCTGGGAGCTATCAACAATCAGGTCCAAATCCTGAAGTTCATCAGCCAAGGATTGCCAGGCAGCGGAGGGAACAGCGATCGCAACCATAGCTGAACAGAGGCGTAGGGAACATTCCCAATATAGCGCCTGTCCCCCCCATCGCCCATCACCCATCACCCATCACCCACCCCCAACAGCCCATCCAATTCCCGATAATCCGGCAGAGTTTGATCGATCGCTTTACCCCGGCGCAGGACGATGCGATCGCCCTGGCCCCGCGACAGCAACTCACTAAACCCGCGCCCCTGAAACAGAATCAAATCCGCTGGCAATCCCACCCCAATCAACCCCCTATTCTCCAAGCCCATCAGCGCCGCCGGGGTCTGGGTCACCGATCGCGGCCAATCCCCATAGGGCTGATCCAAATGGGCAATGCGCACCGACTCCCGCCAGACCTCCAACATGTCATGGTCGCCAAAGCCAAAGAATGGATCGCGGCAGTTGTCACTGGCAAAGGCCACCGGAACCCCGGCAGCTTTGAGTTCATGGACCAAGGTAATGCCGCGCCAAAAGGGCGTTTTATGAGCTTGATTCGAAGGCTGGCGATCCTGCAAATAAAGATTGCACATCGGCAGACTAATCACATGAATTCCTGCGGCCTTGACCAAAGCAATTGTCTTTTCCTGCTGGTCTTCGGACTGCACCGCCAGACTACAGCAATGGTCGCAGGTCAAGCGCCCGCTGTAGCCCATCTCCATCGCCGTTTGGGCCACCAGGGGCAGCAGGGTATCCGCTGGATCGTCACTTTCATCCACATGCAAGTCGAGATCCAGGCCTCGATCTTGGGCCAGCTTAAACAATTGCTGGACCTGGGCAGGAAGCTGGGGATTGTTAAAGCCAACGCCGCCGAGAATGCCGCCAACTTCGGCCATCTGATCGGCGAGTTTTTCCCCCTGGGGCGTCATGAAATAGTCGAGGGAAACCAGGCAGACCGCTTGGAGGGTGAGGCGATCGCGCCAGGCCCGCTGCAACTCCCCAAACACCCCAAAGCTAATCTCGGCCTGGCGATCCGCCGCATCAATGTGGGTGCGAATCGCCTGGGTGCCCTGGGCATAGCTACAGCGCAGGCCAAATTCCAAGCGGAGATAGACATCCTCGGGACTGCAATATTGCTCCGCATCGGCCATTACCGCCGCCAGGGCGCTGTCAAAGCGGCCATCGGGATTGGGCGTCCGGGGCCAAATATGTCCCTTATCCAAATGGGTGTGGCCATCGATAAAACAGGGCCACACCTGGCCGCCACGACAGTCGTGGATGGGGCCTGCCAGGGACGCTTCCCTTTCTCGATCGAACGGCTGAATCCGGGTAACCCTACCGTCGCAAATGGTCAAGTCGAGTTCCACTAATCCTTCGCGATCCACAGCCCAACTGGGATCTCCATCGACCAATAGGCAGTGGGGCACTTTGGCCTGGCGCAATTCATATTGTGGACTATCGAAAACTGGACGATCAACAACCATAGAACTCCCTTAACCAGGGCAACTGCTGGATGTTAACCCCTAGGGCGCAACATTTGCTATCCCCGCGAGGCCTAGAGCGGCCCCGAAGCCGCTTGGGCTGAAGATGCTGCATCGGCCTGGGAATTCCGCTCGACCTGGCAAGCCATCAGATGAAAGCTCAAATCCTTCGCCGATCGAAAGCGATTCTCCAGGGGCGTTTCCAGCAGGCGATCGAGGATGGCACCCAAGCGATGGCCCACCTGAGCGCCCTGGGGCAGGGCTTCGCGCCAATACCAAAAATCATTGGCGGAGCTGTAGAGTTCGAGAGGCGATCGCCCCGACAACAAATACACACAGGTGACGCCCAAACTATAGAGGTCGCTGGAATCAACCACCTTGCCCTGGACCTGCTCCGGAGCCATGTATTCTGGGCTACCCACCAGCGTCCCCGTCTTCAAGTCACTCTGTTCGAGCAACTTAGCCACACCAAAATCAATCAAGACCAAATGCCCGCCCCGACGCTGGCGCATGATGTTGCGCGGTTTAATATCGCGATGGATAATCTGTCGCTCATGGACAAACCGCAAGATCGCACTCACTTCAACTAGGACTTGCCAGATCTTATTCTCATCAAACCTCCCTTCGGCTGCCAGTTCAGCCTCCAAATCCCAGCCATCGATATATTCTTGAGTCAAATACTGATGGCCTGCCTGTTCGAAGTGGTCCAACAGCATGGGAATGCGGGGATGTCCTCCCACTTGCTGGAGCCGGAGGGCTTCGGTTTCAAACAGTTGTTTGGCCTCGCGGTTGCCCTCGACATTGGTACGTTCGGAGAGCTGCTTAACGACGCATTTCTGCGGGCTAGTCTGGCCCTGATCCACCGCCAGGAAGGTTCGCCCAAACCCCCCCTCCCCAATGAAGCGGACGGGGCGATAGCGCGATCGCAACAGGAGTTCGCTGCCACAGACGCGGCAGAAGCGGTCAGCTTCGCGATTGCTCTCGGTATTGCAACTGGGGTTCACGCATAGGGTCATGGGCACAAATCAAGCCAACGGCAGAGACAGCCAGCGGCCCAGGGAAAGGGCAAAAGCTCTCGGCAGCAAGGTAGAGTAGGTAGAGGGGATTAATCTGTTCGAAGGTAGGTCAGGCTCAGGGTGGTTAGGGGTTACGGTGGGCTAGGCATTACAGAGACTCGGCCCTGTAGATGATGAAGCTGTTACAAAACCCAATTGCCTGGATCTGATACCTGGGCAACAGCCCCCGAGGCAGGGCGGGCATCACGGTTTCAAGATCAAGCTGGGTGCTGTAGAGGCTGAATAGGAACAGATCCCGGCGATCGCTTCCCTGGCTTAGCATTCCCCCAATCAGGGGGGTACTGCGCTCCGATTGCAGAAAAGCTTCGCACTCATCCCGCAGGGATTGGCCGAGGAAGGGAATGGGCCGAGGGCAAACGTCTTCAACCAGGTAGAGCTTGGCTTCCACCGTGGCGAAATCCTGATAGTCATCCAGGGAAGGATTTGTCTTAAACAATATCCCAGCGATACCGATGAGTAACGCGAGGCTGCCGTAGCGGAATCCTGGGGAGGCCATGGATGCCAAGGGGAGAGAGGAAGATGGGCAGTGGGGAGCTCGGACGGATGGCTCAGGGATGTGTCCAAAGTTTAACGGCTGTGGGCAATCTAGGCATCGGCATGATGGGGGATTGTGGCTGGAAGCTGGCCCTGAAGTTTTGGCTTGAAAACCGTTCAAAATCTGTGCTAGATTCTTAGACGCGCGGCGAGCGTGGCCAAGTGGTTAAGGCAGTGGATTGTGATTCCACCATTCGCGGGTTCAAGTCCCGTCGTTCGCCCTTTTAATGTCCTTATAATTGAATATCGCTCAGTTTAGGTTGCGATTCACGCTTGGGGCTGTGATTCAGATCTAGAGGTTCCTTGCCTGAATTTCACCTAAATTGCCTCGTTCAATAGGTTTTTACACCTGCTGAACGAGCTTTTTTGGGTAAAAATCGGCCTGGCCTAGGTCGGGGTCGGTGTGTCCAGAATTGCATCGAGCAGGATCCCAGGACTTTGGCGCACAATGTCGGCACAGGGCAGTTGGGTTTGGTCGGCGGTTTGGGCGATCGCCCGCTCCGCCGCTGCGGCATCGAGATGTCCCGTATTCAGGGCAATGCCCACCACCTTGGCCGCCCCATAGGCTCCCCCAGCGGCAGCTACCGTTTCGTAAAGCTCAA
>JAAUQQ010000396.1 GCA_012032745.1 Synechococcales cyanobacterium RM1_1_8 | reverse complement strand
CACTATGCCTGAAGCTTCACCAACGGTGGAGCCCAGCGCGATCGCGACCTCTCCACCGGGAGAAACCCCGACTGCCGCAAACCTACCATGCCATCAAAATCCTGGGGCTGGCCCTGGGAGTGGGGACGCTGGCGGGGGTGGCGATCGCCCGAGGCAAGCGGGCCTGATCAATTCAACGGCATCAATTCACCAGCGTCCACCAGCCCAGGCTAGGGCCAATAAAGCGAATCGTCACCCAAGCCACCACCAGCAACCCAATGCCATACCAAGCCCCCTGGGTCGTAATCGCAATGAACTGCTCCGACTGCTTTTTCGTCAGCGGCAAGCCCTTGATCAGATACTCCTTCTCCTGATTGCCATAGTCTTCGCCCAGTGTTTCCTTGCGTCGCTTTGATTCACCCATAGCGCTTTGCACAAAAAAGATATAGAGAAATTAGGCCCCGTTCATCGGACCCTTGTTCATCGCCCCCCAAAATCAGCATCCGGGGCCACCCCTAGCGTAGCTGCTCCAACAGCTCCTGGGTCTCCTTGAGTCTCTCACGATTGCCATCTTCTTTGAAGATGCGTTCAGCCTGCTCCAGGGCATTCTTGGCATCCTGGGTGCGATCGCGCGCCCGCAGAGCCAGGGCCCAATTGAAATAGGACTCCCCATCCCTCGGAGACTTGGCCAGAATCTGCTCATAGATCACCGCCGCCCGAGCATAGTCCCGCTGGGCCATGTGCATCTTGGCGATGCGGGCCTGGGCCTCCAGCAGGTTGGGGTTAAGGCTGATCACCTTGCGATAGGCATTGATGGCCTTCTCATCATTGCCCAGGGTCTCGTAAACCTCCCCCAGCTTCAAAAAGGTTCGCGGATTATTGGGTTCAATCAGCGAGGCCCGCTCCAGGGCTGCCACCCCCTCCGAGGGGCGATTGAGGGCCAGCAGCACCACGGCTTTACTGACTTGAATCCCAGCATTTTGGGGGGCAAACTGCTCCGCCTGCTGAAGCAGTGCCAGGGCTTCGGGGTATTTGCGCTGCTGGATGTACAGGGTGCCGATCGCCTCATAGGGCTGCCAATCGCGGGGACGCAGGGCTCGAAGCTGGCCGTAGACAGCGATCGCCTCATCAATTTGCCCCGCCCGGCGCAGCACCGTGCCCAGGCCCAGATAGGCCTCTGCCTTTTTACTGTCCTGCTGAATCGCCCGACGATAGGCTTGGCCAGCGGCCGAGTAGTCTTCGAGATTGGCCAGGGCATAGCCCAGCCCCGTCTGAAAATCCGCATTGCCCGGCTCCAGGGCCACGGCCCGGCGGAAGGCTTCGGCGGAGCCTGAAAAGTCGCCGCGCTGGGCATTGGCAAAGCCCAGGGCTGAATAGAGGCGGACGTTTTGCTGATCGAGGGGAATGGCGGCCTCATAGGCTTGGGCCGCTTCTTCGTAGCGCTTTGCCTTGAGGGCCTGGCTGGCTTGATCGAGCAGGGCATCGAGGCGATCGCTGTTGATCGAAGCTGGCACCGGCCCCGGCGGGGCAACGACATTGATTCTCCCCGTTTCCTGGGCCGAAGCGGAGGCGGGTGAGTAGACTAGGGCAAAACCCAAGCTGCCACTGGCAAGCACCAGCAGGGCAGCGGCAGAGCGGAGAGAGAAGGAACGAGACACAGTGGTGGATTTTCCTCGAAGTGACGCGATCGCGAACGGTCCCTGGCGCGGGCCTGGCTCTGCCAAGACGCCGATGGAACAGTCCGGTTCCCCAGGCGGTTGGGTTGGGGCTACTGGGCGATCGCGCCTGGGGCGAGACAATTGTAATGATTAACGATTTCAAACAACAGCAATCCCTCCATCAACCATGCTCACCACCACCACCGATCTGATCCAAGGCTACGAAATCCAAGAGTACCTGGGCTTGACCACAGCGGAAGTCGTCTACGGGACCAATGCCCTGCGAGACTTCATGGCCGGGCTGCGGGATGTCTTTGGCGGACGCACCGCCAGCTATGAAAAAGTCTTCGAAAAAGGCCAGCAGGAAGCCCTCCAGGAACTCGAAGACCGCGCCGCCCGCAAAGGCGCAAACGCGGTCATCGGCATTCGGATCAACACAGACTCCATCAACATCGACAATGAAGGCGTTCTCTTTCTGATCACCGCCACCGGAACCGCTGTGCGCCTAAAGTAGCTCCCCTAGCATCCCCGATCGATCCATTCATTTCGAGCCCGGCCCAGGAGCGGCAGCTCCTAGGCCGCCGCTGCCCCGCAATATCGCGCCAACACCTTGAGAATGGCATCGTCACAAATAGGCTTGGCTAAAAATCCATCGGAGCCCGCCACCTTCAGCCGCACCCGCTCAACCAAACCATCGTTACTCGTGAGCACCACAATAGGAATCTTGCCCAGACCCGAGACCCGGCGGATCTGGCCACAGAGTTCATGGCCGCCGATGATGGGCATAATCAGATCCAAAAAAATCAAGCTGGGCTGGGTTTCCAGCACCTGCTGCAGGGCCATGAGGGGATTGCACAGGGACGCGTAGCGGTAGCCCGCTGCGGTGACGATTTTGCCGAGGCGCTGGCAAATAATCTCGCTGTCATCGATACAAAGCACCAAGGGAACTTGGGAGGAAGCTCGGACAGCCAAGGGATTGGAGGCATGGGATGGGGTGGGGCAGGATGCAGGGGAACCGGCGAGGGGAAGGCTGACTCGGTTGGAGCCGGTGGGCAGGGCCGGGGAGTTGCTGGCCGAGAACGTATTGGTCGAGAACGGGCTGGCCGAAGACAAGCTCCCGGTGCAGTTCTCCCGAATCAAGGGCTCGGGCAGGGGCTGAAACCGAATCAAGCAGCGCCGCTCATAGCTAGCCAGCGTTTGGCTGAGGCTCAACAGGTTCTGGTTCATCACGGCGGCCAGCTCTCGCAGGGCATATTGTCCCTGCAAGAGTTGGTGAAGATTTTGATAGCTGGCCTCAGAGACCAAGGCTTTGAGCTTTTCGGGCTGATAGAGGCAGGGGGCCGCCATGGGGGAGTAGGCCTGGAGCTGGGCCTGGCACCAGTTTCCCCAGGCCTGGGCCACATCCACAAACAGCTCGCTGGGGGAGAAAAACTTGAGCGGCTGCTCCAGCTTGAAGGTCTGGGAGCGGAGCTGGGGGGCAGCGCCAGTGGTGCAGAGGCCCTGGACGATCTCAAACAGGATCTCAGTCATGTTTTGGCGCATCAGCTCCAGGGCAGCCCCGCGCCCAAGCTGGCCGGTGCTGACCAAGGCCCGCAGGGTTTCATACTCCCAGACCGGCGTGGTGGAGGCAAAGCCCAGCCGGGGAGATTGGGCGACGACATCTCGGTGTTCGGGGCCGAGCAGGCGTCGCCAGCGACGCAGGCGGTGGTTGCTGGCCCAGGCCCAGGCCAAGCGGCCATGGCGAAAGGTCAGGCCCCAGGGGGGAGCCTCGCCCCAGCTCAGGTAGAGGTTGCCATTGAACTGGGCCTCCGCAGCGGCCTGGACCTGGGATAGCAAAAAGGCAATCTCAGGCTGTGAGGTGGGCTGAAGGAGGCTTGCGGGGTCTCTGTTCGCAGGGTCTCTATTCGCGGGATCTCTGTTCGCGGGATCTCTGTTCGCGGGATCTCTGGGCATGGCAGGGGGGATGGGAGGAAGTCGGGGTGGCAAGAATTAGGGATGCCTCAGGTAATGCCTCAGGGTGTGCCTCGGTGGCAGGCCCAAGGTTCGGTCATGGAAAGGTTTGGTTGTGAAATGGGGGAGAAGAGGGGAAAGAGAGGAGATATGGGAGCAGAGAATCCTAGACTGGGCGATCTCCCTTGACAGTGTGCATTTTCATTCCGAGCAATAAATCGCGAAATATAACCAATTCTCTCTGAACCTATCTCTATGGATTCCCCCAGCTTTGATCTGGGCAAATGCTGGGGGATTGGAGGGCTGGGGCAAACCGCTGCCGAGCCTGGGAGGCCGCTGGGAAGCGGTGCCGTATGATGTTCAAGAATTGAAATCTTTACAGGACAAGGCTGTGAAAGCAATCAATCTGCTCGGCTCTACGGGTTCAATCGGAACCCAGACCCTGGATATCCTGCGGCAATATCCAACGCAATTTCGCTTGGTGGGCTTGGCGGCGGGACGAAACCTCGCCCTGGTGGCTGAGCAGATTCGGCAGTTCAAGCCGGAGATTGTGGCGATCGCCGATCCCACCCCAGCTCCCCGACCTCGCCGCCCGCATTGCGGACGCTGGAACCTCAGCCCCTGCTCCGTGCGCACGGAGGGCATTTGTGAAGTCGCAGCCTACGGC
>JAAUQQ010000395.1 GCA_012032745.1 Synechococcales cyanobacterium RM1_1_8 | reverse complement strand
TGCGATACGCCACGTTTCCCCAACCCTTCCCCAACGGGCCCCGCCTGGGTCTTTTAGTTGCTGGGCCACCCAGCTTCTTGCTGGACTGTCCCAGCCTTGTCCCGGACTCCCAGGGCGATCGTCCCCAGATGCCCCAACCGTGGAACATCCCGAAACATGGAACATCCTTCCGGGTTTTTGGATGCCTCCCGTGGAATCTGCTAGGACAGACGCCCGTCCGCCAGGCCGAGCCCGCTACTCTGGGCCCGCCGTTTTGAGTCCGCCGTCTTGAGTTCTCAAGTTCAGTCCAACCGCGAATCGTCTACATCCGCCATGCCTTCAAGCTTTTACGCCAATTCATCCCCAAGGGTTGCCCCTTGCATCGTGGACCGTGGCATTGTCTATCAGAAGCAGGATATGCATTGCCTGCTGGCGGATTTGACCCGAGTTCGCTACCAGCAGTTTCAGGACGGTGAACTGATCAGCCAGGGCGAAGGCTATGTCAAACGCGTCTTTGCAGATTGCCAAAGCTCGACCCTGGTGGCAAACCACAGCCTCTACCTGAATGTGGAAAGCTTCGATTACCTCGAATTGAACAGCGTCGGCCCAGAGACGCACCCAGAGACCCACCTGGACCTGGTTCAAGACAGCCGCCGCTTGCGTCTTGTTCCCCTCTCGAACCCCCTAGATCACCACAGCGTCCAAGCCATTGACAGCGCCACGCTGGAGGTGATGATGGCCGAGGTGCTATCGGCGAATTTGGATGCCCAGTTGGATGATGACCACAACGGGCTGTTCTAGAATTGCTCCCAGTCCGGGCTGATCTAACAGGCTGGAGCTTAACGAGCTAGGCTAGCGGAAGCTGCAATGCGCCGTTTTGTGCGCTAATGTTTGGAGCTCTGTTTCTCCCGTTAGCTGCTTTGAGTTTTTCCTTTACCTGTCAGGCCCGCTGCGCCCATAGTCACGCCAGGGCGGGCTTGTTCACCACGCCCCACGGCCCAGTGGAAACCCCCCGCTTTATGCCCGTGGGCACCTTGGGGACTGTCAAGGGCGTGACCACGGCCCAGCTCAAGGAAACTGGGGCGGAGATGATCCTGGCCAATACCTACCACCTGCATCTGTTGCCGGGGGAGGAGATTGTGGCCCAGGCGGGGGGGCTCCATGGCTTTATGAACTGGGATGGACCGATTCTGACCGATTCGGGTGGCTTCCAGGTGTTTAGCCTCAGCGAGCTGCGGACAATTAGCGAAGCGGGGGTGACGTTCAAATCTCCCCGCGATGGCCGGATCATTGACATGACACCGGAACATTCCATCGGCATCCAGAACAAGCTGGGGGCCGATGTGATTATGGCCTTCGATGAATGCCCCCCCTACCCGGCCAGTCGGGAGGCGGTGATGGCCGCCACGGGGCGCACCTACCGCTGGCTGAAGCGCTGTATGGTGGCCCACGATCGCCCCGATCAGGCCCTATTCGGTATTGTCCAGGGCGGCACCTACCTCGACCTGCGCCGGGCGGCGGCCCAGGAGCTGGTGCAGTTAGATCTGCCTGGCTATGCCATTGGTGGAGTTAGCGTGGGGGAACCGGCGGCGTTTATCCATGACATTGTCGATGCCACGGCTCCGCTGCTGCCCGAGAACAAGCCCCGCTATTTGATGGGGGTGGGCACCTATCGGGAGATGGCGCGGGCGATCGCCGCTGGCATTGATCTGTTCGACTGTGTGATTCCGACGCGGCTGGCTCGCCATGGCGCGGCGCTGGTGCAGGGCGATCGCTGGAACCTGAAAAATGCTCGTTTCCGCGAAGACTTTTCAGCCCTCGATCCGAGCTGTCCCTGTTACACCTGCCAAAACTTTAGCCGCGCCTACCTCTGTCACCTGATTCGCGCCCAGGAACTGGTGGGCTACACCCTGCTGTCGATCCACAACATCACAGAGTTGGTTCGCTTCACCCAGGCGATTCGGGCCAGCATCTTTGCGGGCAGTTTCACCACGGATTTTGCCGCCTGGCTCGCGCCACCCCAGGGGGAAGCCGATCGCCGCCAGGCCCAGGAGCTGCCCGAGCAAAACCACCAGCCCCCCCTGAACCGGACGATTGAATGGCAAGGTCAACGGAATCTAGCGGAAATGTCAACTTATGTAACGAAGAATGGGAGAGACTCGGCCTTGTCCAGCGGGGTTCTGCCGGGGCAATGATAGGATTTAGTAACGTTTATATAAGCCGTCGGAGAGGACGTTCAATTCATGGAAGCTGCTCTTCTTTTAGCAAAATTGCCTGAGGCCTACCGCATGTTTGGCCCGATGATCGACATTCTGCCGGTCATTCCCGTTTTCTTTCTGCTGTTGGCATTTGTCTGGCAGGCGGCGGTGGGCTTCCGTTAACAAACTGGTTTGGGCTTTGGTGGGGCGCGTCACACTTGATACAGGTGCGGCGCGCTTGTTTTTGTAAGGCGTTTGGTTTGGGAAGGCGCTGGCTCCTGCGACCACAGCCCTGCTTTTTGTCCCCGCAGATTCGCTTGATTTTGACCTCTTTTTGGCTTTTCCATGGGCGCGATCGCTCCTCGTCAACCCACTGCGCTGCGGCGTGGGTTCGCCCTTGGCCTATTGGCCATTGCCCTGTCCTTCACCCCCACGCTCCACCAGGCAGCTCTGGTGAACCTCGGCGGCTGGCCCCAGTTTTCCCGCTTCCTCCAGGCGAGCCTCCATCCCGATCTAACCCCGGCCCTGCTGGCTACCGCTGGTCAGGCCTTGGTCACCACCCTGACCTATGCCATCTGTGGCACGGTTTTGAGCTTGATTCTGGGCTGCGGCCTGGGGTTGCTCTATAGCGACGTCGGCTGGGCGACGCTGTTTCCTGTGGCTGTGGCGAAGTTGTCACTGCGGCCTCGCGGGGCGCTGGTGCGGGGGCTCCTGGCCCTGCCCCGCGCCATCCATGAATTGATCTGGGGATTGATCTTGGTCAATATTTGGGGCACGGATTCCCTCACGGGGATTGTGGCGATCGCCCTGCCCTTTGGGCTGATCACCGCCAAGGTTTTCTCAGAAATCTTGGACGATACCCCCCGCCAAGCCTGGACTGGCCTCTTGACCAGCGGTGCAGCCCCCTGGGCGGCCTTTTGCTATGGCCTCTTGCCCCAGGCTCAGCTCAATCTGCTCTCCTACAGCTTTTACCGTTTTGAATGTTCCCTACGCTCCGCCGCTGTGTTGGGCATGATTGGCGTGGGGGGCCTGGGCACGGAGATCTATGTCAGCCTGCAATCCCTGCGCTATGAGCAGCTCTGGACATTCTTCTATGCCTTGGTCCTGTTGAATGGCCTGGTGGATTTTGGGTCTGCCCGCGCCCGTCGCCATCTGGGCTGTGCCACCCGCCTGGATCTAAATACAGGCCCGGCCCCCAGCCCCATTTCGAGCCTGGCTCCTGGCCCATCGGTCCCAGCCCCAAGCCCAGCCCCAAACCCAGCCCCAAACCCAGCCCCAAGCCCGCGAGGGGGAACATGGCGGCTGCCCCCGCCGCTGCCCTGCGCCTGCTGGCCTGGCTGGCCCCGCCCCTGCTGGGGGGGCTGTGTTTTTGGTACCTTGCTCCCGACTTGGCGCGCGCCACCTCCCCCGCTGCCCTGGGCTTTCTCACAGAGCTGTTCACCGAAGCAATACCGCCGGATTGGAGCCTGCTGCCCCAACTGCCGGGGGTCGCCCTCCAGACCCTGGCCATGTCGATCCTGGCGATCGCCCTGGCCCTCTGCTTCAGTACGCTGCTGGCCTTTTTTGCGGCCCGCACCTTGGTGTTGCCCGGTGGCCTGCTCAATCCCCGCCGCGATCGCGCCGGGCCAGTCTCACGGCTGGTTTCACAGCGGGTCTCACGGCTGGTCTCACGGGCTGGGTCGTTTTGCTGATCAGCCGAGGGATTTTGCTGTTTGCCAGGGCCATTCCCGCCCCGGTGTGGGCACTGGTCATGCTGTATGTACTCTTTCCGGGGGTGCTGCCGGGGGCGATCGCCCTGGCCTTGCATAACATGGGCATCTTGGGTCGTCTCCAGGCCGAGGTGATTGAAAACCTCGACACCGGCCCCCTCGATAGTTTGGCCACCCAGGGGGCTCCCCCGGCACTGATTTTTGCCTATGGGATTTTGCCCCTCACCCTGCCCCGCTTCCTGGCCTATGGCTTCTATCGCTGGGAGGTCTGCTTGCGGGAAACGGTGATTGTGGGTTGGGTGGGAGCGGGGGCTTGGGCTATTGGGTGATGGAGCAGATTAGTAGTTTTGACTACGCTGGCCTCTCCTTGAC
>JAAUQQ010000394.1 GCA_012032745.1 Synechococcales cyanobacterium RM1_1_8 | reverse complement strand
TTCTTCAAATTGATCTATAACAAGTAACATTTTTTTGTTTGATTGAATCTCAGCTTGTAGTTGAAGTACAGCCTCTAAAAAATTTCCACAATCTATGCAGTCAAAGATTTGATTTATTTCGGATGAATCAAAAAAGTTCAAGAACAAGCTTTTGAGTTCTCCTAGAGGCTCAGGTCCAGGACGTATTGGACCAATTATAGTCCAGTCTTTTGCCATTAACTCAGGAATAAGACCTGCCTGGACAAGCGATGATTTACCAACTCCTGAAGGTCCAATAACTGCTACAAAACTGTATTGATTCAATTTATAGAGAAGCTTACCAGCAATTTTTTCTCTTCCAAAGAAAAAATTTACATCTTGAGGCTCGAAGGCACTTAGTCCCTTGTATGGGCAATCTTCACTAACTGTAGAAACTCGTCTTTCATTCGCATAGAATAGAAGCGTAATATTTTTTCCTCTGCCACAGAAAACTGCTCCTTGACCAGACATCCGGAGTTTTTTAGATATGGTCTCATGAGCATAGAGTGCTGTTACCTCTCCAGAATCGCCTGGTGGAGACTTTAGTGCATGAATCAATGCACTAGTATATACACTATGCTCGTCTACTGTATTTGCATAAGCCTTCTCGAAGCTTTCGCAAGCTGCACTCAAAAAGTATCCACTCCGACTAAATGCATCAAGTTTTTGTTCAACCTCTGCTTGTTGAATAAAAAAGCCACTATGACAACAATCAAGAAACATTGCCATACTGCCTATATTTGCTTTAGAGGCCATTTGGTTTATGCCTCGAAAAGTTAGTGCATTCTCTTGATAAAGAATTTGAGACTCTTCACCTTGTTTTATCTTGCAATCATAAGTAGCTAAGCAGCCTTCTTCTTCTTCTTTACTCGCACCAACAGTAAAACCATGGCCTGTAAAGTAAATGAGAATGTCACTGTTCTCTCCATATTGAAGTAGTAGCTTGTGAATAGCTTTCCAACAGGTTTCTCGAGTAGCCCTTTCATTCTGAAGAAGCATGACTTCTTCAAAATTTCCATATTGAGTTAATATTTCATATATAGCTTGTGAGTCAGATTTTGGCTTTGACAAGGGTGGGAGATGGCGGTAGCTTCCAATTCCAATCACTAAAGCGTATCGCTTCATCTTAATAAGTCCTTAATTTCTAATTTTCGAGATTTCGGCATACAGGTGATAAGCTTTAGGGAGTCTCAAATTGTATATTATGTCTGAAATTTTTCCGCTTGAAATTAAAGATCAAGATGGCGTAACTTATTCAATTTTAATTGAATCTTCATTGAATTCATCCAATATCCCAGAGATATCGTCTGATTCGCCTGATTCTGGACGTGAATCTTATGGCTTGACTGATAATATTAAAGAGCATCTCAGGAGTGTACATGGAATTATCCGCGCTTATGTTTGGTATGTGGTTGGAGCTTTTAAAGGATTTTCAGAAGCAGAAGTTGATGAGTTGACTTTGAAGTTCGGCTTGAAGATAGCTGGAAAAACTGGAATACCCATCTTTACAGAAGGAGCTGCTGAAAGTAATTTTGAGGTTGAAGTGAAGTGCAAATTTCCGGCTAAATGACTTACCCTAGGTTCAATTTTGAAAGATCATAAAATCAATGTAAATTTCAAATTGGCTTTATGATCTTTACACTTTAGGACAGAATTTTTATTTTCTTGATCCCCCCATCGTCGTGCAAAACAGAAATCTCAACATTTACTTTTTGTCCTATAGTTAAAGTTTTCGCTAACTTGGGAGCTTTGCAGGTTAAACGCAATACGTCTAGAAATTCGCATGTAATTTTCCCTTCGCAATAGCTATTACTTCAGCCTCCAGCTTATCCCCCACCTCAGCCTTAGCACTGGCCTTCGCTTGGGCGACCTCCAGCTGCCGCTGGGACTCAAACTCGGGCGCAGCAATCTCTCCGATGGGGCCTGCATTCTTGTAATACTTCATCAGCCGGGCTGCCCAGCTCAGGATGCGGTCTAGGGCTGGGGCATCTTCTTGGTAAGCCTTGAGGAAGCGATCGCACACCTCCACCAAGCCTTCGTAGTATTCCTTCGTCTTTTTGCTGTGGCCGATGCGATCGCCCTGCTTCGCCAAGGTCGTCAGGTAGCCAAAGAATTGCTCCCCGGCACCCGTTTGGTCTTTGATGGTGCGGAGGTAGGCGATCGCCTTGCGCAGCTCATTTTCATCCATTCCCCCCTTCACCAGAGACTGGGAAACCGCCGTGGCGGCCTGCCATTCAATTTCGCTCAGTTCGTGGGTCTGTAATGTCGTTTGCATGGCTTGATTCTCCTAATACATCCCTGCTGGTGCTTCCCGGTCGGTGGGATATTTCAAGACCTCAGCGAGGTCCGCAAGCTGAGCGCTTTCAATCAGCTCTCGGTGTGCTGCGGCCAGCCAGGGCTGAATCTGGGTGATGAGCTGCTCGCCGCTGTATTGCTCCGGTTCTGCGGCGTAGCTGCGGTAGCGGTCGAAGTTGCTGCCCATTAGGTTCAGCGAGGCGACAGTGACCGTCATCGTGCCCATACCAATCGGCTTACCGCCGCCGACTTTGAGGGCCATGGGATAGTCGCTATCCTGCCCCAAGACAATCAGCACCGTGCCCAACTGCGCGGGCGTCAGATTGGGGAAATTTAGCGCCGTTGTGAACTGATAGTGACGACCGGCCTGCTGAGCATCAACACCATACTTGGCTCGGTTGATCGCTTCGACTGCATGATAGTAAAACTTTCTGCCAGCAGCTCTACCTTTCTCATTGACGTATTCGGAACATTTTGGTCTGGGTTGATAAAGACTGGGCATAAAATCTACCTTGAAATTTGAGCTAGTTCCTGTTGCGTCACTGAACTGCAATAGCCCTTGCCAGTCCATTGCCCCGAATACTTGACTTGCCGGGCAAAGCCATGGGCGCTTGAAGTCTTTATCTTTCTTTTTACATTGGTAGCGCTCTTCGTCAACTAGCTTTTTGGACTCTTTGGTATCAGCTCCCAGCGTGCTATTGGTAATGGCTTCATAGGCCGAGCGCACCACGCCCTTGAGGGAGCTACCGGGGATAACGAGCTTCTTCTGCTCCACCATCATGGTCTTCACCAGGGGGATGCCGCTCTTGTCGATGTCCTTTCCCGTGGCGATGACTCCGGTGGAGACATGGAGGGTTGTACCTACAGTGAGCGATAGCTCAAGGCTGCCGTGGAGATGGTCGGCTTTATAGCGGTCATGGCCTGCGGGATGTTCGAGCTTGGGTGACTGTTTTGGGAAAGGCACCAGCTCATAGGGCTTGGAGCTGATGGGTTGGTCTGACGAGTAGGACATGGGGAATCTCGCTAGGCGGCAGATTTTTTCGGTTTTGCTCTCGGCAGGGTGGGCGGTGAGAGCAACGAAGTGGACGGTGGCGGTTTGGGCGTCGAAGAAGTAGCGCTGCTGGAACTCAACGCCCTGGGGATAGCGAAGGCGACCGGAGAAGCGCGTTTCGGTTTTGGGGAAGAGGACGGCGGGGCGATCGCTGCATTGCCAGTCGCCCTCTAGCGGCTCAAACGCATCCCAGCCCCCGGCGTTGCTCAGGAGCAGCAGCTCGTAGTTTTTCCCTTTCCGTTGCCAGCGCAACTCACGTTCTGCGTTGAACATTCGTCCCTCGGGACTGAGTTCCTTTGGCAGCCGGGTAATGATGCCGCTGGTGGTGTGGGGCCAGGTGAGGAAGTAGTAACCGCCTTGCTGGTCTAGGAGCGTTCTTAGGGTTTCGGGCGCGATCGCCTGGGTGGAGACACCCACAAAGGTTCCGGTCTTTGAGATGGATTGACTCATGCTGCGGCTCCTTGGGGAATGACCTTGGCCCAGGCAGCTACTGCTTGCTCAAATAAGGTCTTAACGCTGGCTGTATCTTCACAGAGCAACTGAACACCAAGGTTATATGCCATCGATTCAACATTCAGTTCAATCTCTTGGCGATCAGACTGAGGAAATCCATATCGCCTACACTCTCCCTCAGATAGAAACTCTCCAGCTCCTCTAAGCTCAATCTTTGCCCAGGGTTCTGAATTGGGACCTAGCAGTTGGATTCTGCCATCCTTCAATTGGCAGCTCGGATATTGAACCGTCGCCCTGTCTAAGCGAACCTCGACGGTGCCCAGGCCCCGCGACTTTGCAAAGCCCAGGCCAAAACCAGCCTTCGTTGAGGTCGCGCAGCACCAGGCCAATCAAGCCTAGCTGGGCCAGGGTGAAGTTTTTGAGGTGAATTTTGGTTTTGAATTCA
>JAAUQQ010000025.1 GCA_012032745.1 Synechococcales cyanobacterium RM1_1_8 | reverse complement strand
CCTTCTAGGGCACTGTTCTCTAAAGGGGTATCGACCAAATCTCGTAGTTGAAATCTACAGGTTTTGCTAGCTTCCAGGAGGCATCACCCCCAAGCAAGACAGTGCCCCTTCTAGGGATTGAAACTTTAGAGAACGGGGCTCTAACTTAAGCTGGGAAAGTTAGAGCCCGCAAAGGTTGAAGCTGTTGTAACCTATGAGGCTGCCGAGGGGGGAAGCTCTAAGAATTGTTCCAGCCCCCCTTCAAAAAGTCCGTGCTATGGAATTGAGCCCCCTGTTACAGCTCTTCCAATTCCGGTAGCTTCATCGTCTCCCCCACTGGCTTTGCAGTCCGGTCGTCAGTTTGCCCAACAACTGAACCTGTCGCGTCCGCCGCTGAGTTTCCCCGCACCATCTGGCCAACCTGACCCAGCAGCGCCCCCAGCTTGCCCTCTTCCAGTAAGGAATTGATCAAGGCCAAACCGCTGGTCGAGAGCAATAGTTTGTTGATATCCCCTGGGCCAGTCGAGCCATTGCCGCCTCCCCCGCTACTTCCTCCATTGCTTCCCCCGTTCACCCCAGGAAAGGAATAAACCCTGGCATCGCCAATCACCCCCGGCTGGGGAGCCAAAGCTCTGAGCATTTCCGGCAGTTTCTCGGACAGCTCCGGCCAAATCTGGGTCACCACATCGGCACTCAGGTTGGCATTGCTAATCGCATTTCTGGCAATTACCTTGGCTTGGATGCCTTCGGCTTCTGCCAGGGCGCGATCGCGCTCCGCATTGGCCAGGGTGCGCAGCGCTTCGGCCTCCAGCTCAGCGGCCTGCTGGGCGATTTCTGCTTGGCGACGGCGGCGGAAGACTTCGATCTCAACCACATTGTTGTCGGCGATGCGCTGGCTCTCCGCCTCACGCTCTGCCTCAATCGCTGCCAAGCGTAACTGGCGCTGGGCCTGCTCGACAGAAGTTGCAGTGGCAACTCCTTCCTGGGCTTGGGCACGTTCGGCTTCGGCGCTGAAGCGATCTCGCTCCCGTTGTGCGATGGCGATCGCGGCATCTTCCTTCGCCACCTTCGACGCTCGCTCTGCCTCGGCCAGCTCCACCTGGGAAGCAAACTGAGCCGCTTCCACCGATTTCTTGCGAGCCACTTCCGCCACTTCTGCTTCCTGCTGCTGGAGGGCCTGGGCCACTTTTAACTGCTTCTGGCGCTCTTCCAAGTCAATGTCTGCATCCACCTGGGCCTGTTGTACCGACAGCCGACGTTGGATCTCCGCTTCCTCAATGGCGCGTTGACGATTGATCTCCGCCGCTTCCGACTCCTGGCGCTGGAGGGCTTGGGCCACCTTGAGGGCTTTTTGGCGCTCCTCCAGGTTAATATCCGCTGCAATCTGACTCTGCTGCACGCTCAGCTTGCGGCGAATCTCTTCCTCCTCAACCGCTTTTTCCTGGAGAATGCGGGTCTGCTCTGCGGCGGCATATTCACGGGCTTTGGCCTCTTGCACCTCCCGTCCCCGCTGGGCCTTGAGTGATTCTAGTTCTAGCTGCTGGTCCAGGCGTGCCTCTTCCTTGTTCTTGGTGATGGTCAGGGTTTGACGCTCCGCATCCAGTTCCTGGGTCTCGATCTTGACTTGGGTCAGCAGCTCCACTTCACGTTTTTGCTGGATGGACTTCTGAATCGTCTCCGTACGCAGCCGCACGCCCTGGGCATCAAAAAAGTTGTCTGAATCATAGCTATTGCTTTCTTCGATTTCAGAAATGGCAATGTTATTGAGCGTCAGCCCCACCTTTTCAAATCCTGCTCCATGAGGTTCAAAACCTCCTGGGCAAAGCCCAATTTGTCGGAATCAATCTCGGTCAACCGCTTGGTTTTTGCCGCAGCCCGAATTGCATCATCGGCTCGTTTTTCCAGCGCATTTTTGATGTTGGTCGGTGTGATTGTGCCATCAGCGGAGAGGCGAGCCGCAGCGGTCAATACATCGTCCTCCGAAGCACTGATGCAGACATAGAACGTGACCCGCATGTTGGCCCGCAGATAGTCCTGGGTGCGCACCGCTAGCTTATCTGTGCGTTCCACATCAATGGAAATCTCCCGCAGGGGAACGCGGGTCAGCTCATGGAAACCGGGCAAGACAATGCAGCCCCCATTGAGAATTACCATTTTTCGCTTGATGAACACACCCCCCGTGCGCACAAAGGCTTCGTTGTTGGGGGTGATTACATAGACCCTGGTATAGCCCCAAATGCTCATCAACAACAGGACGATCAGCGCAATCACAATGCCAGGGAAAACAAAGGCTGGGCCTCCCAGACCGCCGACTTGCTCCAGGGCGGTAACTTGGGCAAGGGCCTGGGTTTCAACGGGTCGTAAGGCCAATGATTCATTTGGGATGGGGGTTGAGTTGGGGCTCAATGCGGGATCTGGAGTTGCGGCTTGGGCGATGGGCTGGGGGGGGGCGATCGCGGGCAACGTTTGGATAAAAGTAAGCCAAAACATAGCAGATTTTCCTCAATGAAACAGGCTACAAACTTGAACCAATATAAAACTTGAAAATGGAGCGAATATACCACTCATAAATCGAGATTAAAACCTCATCCTAGGGGTCTCCACTATTCTGCTGAGCGTTCAACCAGGTCTCATAATCCTCCCCCACTTTGACAATTACCAAATATCCTCGCGCCAACCGCTCAATCACCAAGACCTCATCTCCACGCTGGGCTGGAACCGCTGCCCAGTCTGGCAGGCAGGCACTAATTGTCACCAAATTACGAGCGCGATCTAGCACATCGATCTGGCCAATTTGCTGGCTGCGCACCGAGGGCAGTCGCGCCGAAGAGACGCGGCCTACGCAGCCCACTAGGCGATCGTCACTGGCATCCTCACCAAAGGCGGCAAAAATTTTGCCGATGGGGTGGGAAAGGGCGCTGCCCGTGGCCAGGGCAATCCCAAAGGAGCCCCCCAACACCAAGCCGCCCACAGCCCCCGTAGGTATCGAGCCTAACAGCCCACCTGCCAAAACATTGAACATCCAGCCCACCAGCCCCCAAGTGCTCAGGTCAATGGCCAGCAGCAACAGCAGCGGTGCCTTACCAATGCCCAGCCAGCCCAGCATCGCGCCCAGGCTGAACTCCCCCTCTCCATCCAGTTCTGCATCAAACTCGGATTCGACCGCAGAGAGATTGGCCTCTGCATCAAGATCCATATCCAAATCCGCATCAACATCGCTGTCCAGCTCCACATCATCCTCGCCTCCGCCAGTGCCAATCACCAGCAGAAACAGCAGCGTCCCCGCGACGAGCAAAATCCAGTAGGGCAAGTTGGTGAAGTTGAATAGCATATGGGCTGGTGGGGGTAGCTCTGGAAGGGGCGGCAGCACAGCGCTCTGGGCGCTGGGAGACAGAAGTGGCAGGGAGGAAAACGCCGAGCGGGGGTGGAGATGGGAGGAATTTCCTATAGATACAATCTAATCCGTTGGGATTCCCAAGATGATTCACTGAACAGCTCCCAGATCGATCTCTGTGTCAATTTCCCGCCCGATCTTGCAAGCTATGGGGAGTGTCAAAAGTGCGCTCCTGGGCCATCCCCTCTGCCCGATGCGGTCTTGCGGCCCATGGCACCGGGCCACAGCAGCCCCTGAATAGAGGACTTAGAATAAGACTGAACTGGCGAGCCCCATCCCCCCATGCGGTTTATCAACCCCAAGACCGACTTTGCCTTCAAAAAGATCTTTGGCTCCC
This sequence comes from Synechococcales cyanobacterium RM1_1_8, assembly GCA_012032745.1. Classification (GTDB taxonomy): domain Bacteria; phylum Cyanobacteriota; class Cyanobacteriia; order PCC-9006; family JAAUQQ01; genus JAAUQQ01. The sequence goes on along the minus strand of JAAUQQ010000025.1, from coordinate 21,248 downwards.
CCCAGAGCCAGACCGTTCTGATTAGCTTTCTCAATGGCCTGATCTACGAGGGCGAATCCACCATCCAGAGCCTAGAAATCCTCAACCCCTACCAAGCACCTCGGGTGCGGGGCATGAAGGACAGCTACCTGGATGTCAAAGCCCAACTGGCGGATGGCACCAGCGTGATCATTGAAATGCAGGTGCTCAACATTGAGGGTTTTGAAAAGCGTATCCTCTACAACGCCGCCAAAGCCTATTCCACCCAGCTCGGCAGCGGCGATGACTATCGCCTACTCAATCCAGTGATTGCCCTGACGATTACGGATTTTGTCATGTTCGAGGAGCTGGAGAGCTATCGCTCCAGCTTCATTCTCAAGGAAAAGGACTTTCTCTTCGATTATCCCACCCATGATTTGGAGTTGATTTTTGTTGAACTGCCCAAGTTTGAGCGCGCGATTGAGGCAGTGACTGGTCTGGCTGAACAGTGGCTGTTTTTCCTCAAAAACGCCAAACAACTACAGGAGGTTCCTGGCAGCTTTGGGGAGGTTCCGGCCCTGCGCCAGGCGTTTGAGCTGGCCAGCCAGGCGAATTTGACCCCCGAGGAATTAGAAGACCTGGAGCAGCGGGAGATGTTTATCCATGACCAGCGCAATGCGGTGAGGCTGGCTTTGCGTCAGGGGATTGAGCAGGGCGATCGCCAGGCCCAACGCCGCATTGCCCAGGAATTGCTCAATCTCCTGGATGACACCACCATCAGTCAAACCACGGGCCTGAGCCTAGCGGAGGTCCAAGCCTTGCGTCAGGCTGAGTAGGCGGGGATTTTGGGTTTTGGCTCCTATGAGTTGGGAGAAGCACAGGGGCAGTGGAGGGGTGACATTCCCCCGAAAAAGTTGACATTCCAAATGAGTCGAAATGAAGGAGAATGTTCAAATGACGAAAAAACCACGCCGCCTATTTACGGACGAGCAGAAAGCCGAAGCCGTCAACATTGTGAAGCAATCTGGCAAGCCAGTCAGCCAGGTTGCTAAGGAGATGGGATTGACCGAAAGTGCTCTGCGCAAATGGGTCAAGCAATCTCAGATTGACGCACAACCCAGAATAGAGGGTGAATTAACGAGTGCAGAACAACAAGAGCTCTTGATGCTGCGACGTGAACTCAAACGCGTAAAAATGGAGCGTGACTTCCTAAAAAAAGCAGCGACCTTCTTCGCAAGGGAAAGCTCCGACCCTACGAGCTAATCCATGCGGAGAAGGTCAATTTCCAATCAATTTGATGTGTCGTGTGTTGAATTTAACCCGCAGTGGCTATTACGCCTGGTGTAAGCGTAATAGCTCCCCACGAGCAAGGGAGAATCAGATTTTGTCTGAGCAGATTGTTGAAATCTTCGAGGCGAGTCGAGGTACCTATGGCTCTCCCCGGATGCATGAAGCCTTGTTGGAGCGAGGCTTTGAGGTGGGTCTCAACCGGGTGGCCCGCCTGATGGCCGAGCTTGAACTTCGCGCCCGTCCGAAGCGTAAATTCAAGGCCACCACTGATTCTGAGCATTCTTTCCCAATCTCCGACAATCTGTTGAATCGGGAATTTAAGACCACTGAACCGGATCGAGTGTGGGTGGCTGACATGACCTACATTTGGACGGGAGAAGGCTGGTTATACTTGGCGGTGATCATTGACCTGTTTTCTCGCCGAGTGGTGGGCTGGTCGATGGCAGACCACATGCGAACCGAGTTGGTGTTGACGGCATTAGAGGCCGCTTTAGGGCAGCGTCAAGCCTCATCTCAGGGATTGATATTTCATTCTGACCGAGGGAGTCAATATGCGAGTAATGACTATCAGATTGCATTGCAAAATGCAGGAATTCAAGGCAGCATGAGTCGTCGTGCTAATTGCTGGGATAATGCAGTTGCAGAGAGTTTCTTTGGTACGATTAAGATGGAGTTTATTCATCGGATGACTTTTGCTGATCATGCTGAAGCGAAGACCGCGATCTCTGAGTGGATTGAGGTTTTCTATAATCGGCAACGAATTCATTCAACGATTGGATTTCTCTCCCCTGTTCAATTTGAAGAGGACTACTGGCTCTCTCTAAGTCAGCCTGTCGCAGCTTGAGTTCACTGTCTACTACTTCGGGGGAATCTCACATGGCCTTAAAAACTGAGGAGGCAATCCAGCTCATGATGCAGTGCGCCGAAACTCTATCCTACCGAGACTTCTACCAAACCTTCCACACCCCCCGCTCGCTCTTCCAACACCCAACCCAACCCCCAAGCTAAACTCAAACATCAGCAACCCAACCCATCCACCAAAACTCAACCCACCCACCTCAACCTCCCCAACGGCCACCCACCATGCAATGGTTCAACACCGCAGGCCCCTGCCGCAGCGACATCCACTACATGCTCCCGGCCACCCGCCGCCTACCCAACCTGGAGCGACTGATTGCCCAGCAAAACTACTTCGTCATCCACGCCCCCCGGCAAGTCGGCAAAACCACCGCCATGCTGGCCCTCGCGCAACAGCTCACCGAAAGTGGCGAATATACTGCGGTCATGCTCTCAGCAGAAATCGGCGCATCCTTCAGCAACGACATTGCCGGGGCAGAAGCGGCAATCCTAGGTGCTTGGCGGCAATCCGTATCTGTGCGACTGGCCCCAGAACTGCAACCTCCCCCTTGGCCACCATCAGAACCGGGCCAACAAATTAGCCGTGCCCTCTACCAATGGGCAAAATCGTCCCCCCGTCCCCTGGTATTGTTTATCGACGAAATCGATTCGCTTCAGGACCAGGCGCTACTGTCGGTGCTACGGCAGCTTCGCGATGGCCATCCCAATCGACCCACCGCCTTTCCCCAGTCCGTTGGCTTAATTGGTCTGCGAGATGTGCGGGACTACAAAGTTGCATCCGGCGGCAGTGAGCGATTAAACACATCCAGCCCTTTCAACATCAAAGTGCGATCGCTCACCCTCCGCAATTTCAACGCCGAAGAAGTCGCAGAACTCTATCAACAGCACACCGCAGCAACCGGCCAAATTTTCACTCCAGAAGCCGCAGAACTGGCCTTTGAACTCACCCAAGGCCAGCCCTGGCTCGTCAATGCCCTCGCCAAAGAAATCGTCGAAGAGCTAGTCACTGATGAAGCGATCTCCATCACGCCCGAGCACTTTCAAACCGCCAAAGAAATCTTGATCAAACGGCAAGACACCCACCTCGATAGCCTCGCAGAACGCCTGCGCGAACCTCGGGTTAAAGCCATTATTGAACCGATCCTGGCGGGGCTGGAGCTGGGCAACGTTCCCAATGATGACATTCAGTTTTTGATTGATTTGGGCCTTTGCGTCATGGATGCGAGAGGCGGACTGGCGATCGCGAACCCCATCTACCGCGAGGTACTGCCTCGGGCACTGACCGTCACTCCCATGGCTTCCCTACCCCAGATTGCCCCCAGCTGGCTCACCCCCACAGGAGACCTGGAAACCTCCGCACTCCTGCAAGCATTCCTAGCGTTTTGGCTACAACATGGAGAACCGCTGCTCAAAAGTGCCTCCTATCCCGAAATTGCCCCCCATCTGGTGCTGATGGCGTTTTTGCACCGCGTCGTCAACGGCGGGGGAACGCTAGAGCGGGAATATGCCATTGGACGCGATCGCATGGATCTCTGCCTGCGCTATGGCACGGTGACTTTGGGCATCGAACTCAAGGTGTGGCGCGACAGGAAAGGGGATCCGTTGGGCCAGGGGCTCGCGCAGCTAGATGGATATTTAGCCCGATTGAATCAAGAATCTGGCTGGCTGGTGATTTTTGATCGCAGAACGGATGCGCCTGAGCTAGAGACCCGGTTGAGCAGCGACCTTGAACAGAGTCCCGGTGGACGAGAGATCACGGTCATTCGAGCCTGATTGCAGATCTCGCTGACAGACCGCGCCATCCGCTCCCAAGTCTGCTGCTTGGCGATCGCCACCCCCCTCCGTAATTTCCCGCAATATTTCCCGCAATATTTCCCGAAATGGCCCCCCCGGAACTTGAAGTCCAGGGGAAGAGTCCTGCCAGATATATCCGCCTCCGCTCCCCAGCCCCAAGCCGCCTATGGTTTCCCCACTGTCGCCCGCCGAGGCGATCGCCCGCTCCTCGCCCCAGCCGCCACCCGATCTCAACTCACCCCAGCCCACCCTCAGCGCTCGCGGCCTGACCAAGCGCTACGGGCGAAAAATTGCCGTCAATGACCTGGACCTGGACCTATTCCCCAGCGAAGTCTACGGCCTGATCGGCCCCAACGGCGCGGGCAAGACCACGCTGATGGAAATGCTGGTGGGAGCGGAAACGCCCACCCTGGGAGAAATTTTGATCAACGGCGAGCCCCTGCGCCAGGACCAAGACAACCCCCAGCTCCAGCGCTGCATCGGCTATTTGCCCGATGATTACCCGCTCTACGATGACCTGACCGTTTGGCAATATTTGGACTATTTTGCGCGGCTCTATGGCGTCACGCAGCGGCGCAGCAGGCTCTACGACATCCTGGAGTTGGTGCAGCTCACCAGCAAGCGCCACAGCCGCACCACGGAGCTATCGCGGGGCATGAAGCAACGCCTGGGATTGGCCCGGACGATTGTGCATCAGCCTTCGCTGCTGGTGCTGGATGAGCCGGTTTCGGGCCTGGACCCCGTGGCGCGGATGGAGTTTCGGGACATTATCAAAGCACTCCAAGCCAGCGCCATGACGATCCTGATTTCCTCCCATGTGCTTAGCGACCTGGCGGATTTTTGCAGCACCATCGGCATCATGGAGCTGGGCCATTTGGTCGAGAGTGCGCCCCTGGATGAGTTGTACCAGCGACTCAGCCGCCAGCAGATTTTCATTGCCACCCTGGGGGATGGGGCGGAACTGTCCGAGGCGCTTGGCCGTCATAACGCTGTGATAGCCCAGACCCAGGTTTCGGCCCAGGAGATTTGTGTGGAATTTGAGGGGGATGGGGCCGCAGCGGGGGCGCTGTTGCGATCGCTGATCACCGCCGGCCTTCCCATTCGCCAGTTCAACCATACCCGCGAAGATCTGGAAACGATTTTTCTCAAACATTTAGACCATAAGCAGGTGTCCTAATGGCCTCCAAACTGATTGAAAATGTGACCGAAATTGCGGCTGATTATGTGGGCAATCGCAACCCCCAGCTCCTGCGGGAATGGCAGGGGCGACTGCGCTGGCGCAACCTACTGATCACCCTGGCGATCTCCATGGCGGTGCAGGGGCTCTTGCTATTACAACGCCTTGCCCAGCTACCGACCAGAACCAACAATGAATTTTATCCAGGCATCGAGTATTGCCTGAAGCAGGTGGAAACGGGCTGCCAGGTCGGCCCCGACAACGTGCCGCGACTGGACTGGCCCCTGGTGTGGGCCGATGTGTTTCGCGATCTGAGCTTTGTCCTGGTCTGGGTGCTGCTCATTGGCGGTGTCTATCTGCTGGCGGCGGATCTCTCCAAGGAAACCCGCCGGGGCACGCTCAATTTTTTGCGCATGAGTCCCCAGTCGAGCCGTCAGATTTTGCTGGGCAAGCTGCTGGGGGTGCCGGTGCTGCCATATCTCGGCACTGGCATAATGTTGCCGCTACACCTGGCGACGGGCCTGATGGCGACCTATCCTTTGAAGATTTTGCTGGGGTTTTATGGCTTGCTGGGGGCGATCGCCTTTTGCTTCTACGCCGCTGCCATGTGGTTTGCCCTGCTGACACCGGGGCTGCAAGGCTTCCAGACCTGGCTGATTTCTGGCATTAGCATTGGACTGCTCAGTGGCGGCTGGTCCGCCAACCAGAGCAACAGTTCTTTGGATTGGTTTCGTCTGTTCCACCCGCTCCAGCTCCTGGCCTATTGGGACGTAACTGGCTGGAGTGGCCGCAGCGTTTGGCTCTTTAGTGACGGCGCTGCTTTAGATGGCTTTCGCGATTTGGGCTGGTTTTTCTGGCCTGCGGGTAAGGGCGGCGACGAGTATTTGTTCCTGGCCTTGCCCAATGCTTTGCTCCTGGGCGCTTGGTTTTGGCGGGTGCTGGAGCGCAAGTTTCAAACCCCGGCCAAAACCTCCTTGGGCAAGGTGGAAAGCTATGGCCTGACGCTCTTTCTCTCTCTGCTGATGATGGGCTTTACTGTGCAGTCTTGGGATGGATATTCAGAGCTGTGGAGCTACCCTGTCTCCATGGCGATCTGCGCGGTGATTTTGATGTTCTTACTGCTGCCGCCCCGCCAGGCAGTGCTGGACTGGGCCAGGTATCGCCACCAGCGGCCCCAGGGCCAGCGCAGCCCCCTGGGCGATTTGCTGAGCCATGATGGCAGCCCCTCAGTGTTGGCGGTGGCGGTTAACTTAGCGATTATCACCGGTGTAGCGCTTGTGGGTATTGGCTTCAATCATCATGGGAACCTAGCCACGGGGATTGCCACGGAGAGCCTCATCGGTTGGTTTTTTGCGGCGGCTTCGCTGCTGGGCTGTGCCCTAGCGATGCAGTGGGTTGCCCTGGCGAATCTGCTCCACGGGCGCTGGGTCACTTTTGGCATCGTCTTGGCCTGGGTTCTGGGCTTGCCGATTGTCTTGGGGATGCTGGGGTTGGATTCCTATAATTCGCCGTTCAGGCTGCTGTGGCTGATGACGACGTTTTCCTACACTGCGCTCCATGGCTTGGGCTGGGGAGATACGGTGGGGGCGATCGCCGCTCACCTCGCGCTGATCTCCGGCCTCAGCTTCTTCCTTAGCCGCCGCCTCCAGTACCTCGGCCAGTCCGAGTGGCAAGCCCTGAGCGCCAGCCCAACCCGCCGGAGCCTCTCTCAACTTTAGAGAAGGTGCAGCGAAGGTTCATTGATGGGGAGCTGGCGGTGGCCGAGGCATTGTCTCGGTCTCGTGCAGGGTTAGCGGTGGGGGTCACCCTCACTTCTCCAGCCCAGGGATTGGCAGGTCAGCAACCCCCGACTAAAGATCGGGGGCTTGGCTTGAACAACCAAGCCACTAAGTGCTGACTACCCCTAGAGACGCGCCTTGATACAGACTTCCGGATGCTTCCCTAGTTCGGATTAACTCTAAGCCTAGTTGTTGTAGGCGCTGCGTAAAGGCAAGACATTCTAGGCGCGTTGGGGTAAGGGACTTAAACCATTTGCGGGATTGTCTCCAAAATGCAAATTCAACGAATCGCAGTTATAGACCCAGAAGGAAAACCGCTTATGCCCACAACCCCAAAGCGAGCTAGAAAATGGGTCGAATCTGGCAAAGCTGTAGGCCGTTGGTCTGATATTAACGTTTGGTATGTGCAGCTCACCGCTGAACCGTCAGGCGCTAAGACTCAACCCATAGCCATTGGTATTGACCCCGGCAAGCTTTACTCAGGCATTGGCGTTCAATCTTCCCAGTTCACGCTGTTTCTAGCTCACTTAGTTTTGCCGTTCAAGCGGGTTAAAGACCGCAAGGAATTCCAGAAACTAATGCGGCGCGGTCGGCGTGGTCGGAGAATCAATCGCAAGGTTGCTTTCAATCTGCGGGCTCACCGACAGGCTAGGTTCTCTAATCGTCGCCAGAAGAAAGTTGCTCCTTCTATTCGTGCTAATCGTCAGCTTGAACTCAGGGTAGTTAAAGAACTGCTTGTTCTATTCCCTGCCAGCTCTATTGTTTACGAGTACGTCAAGGCCGATGTTGATTTGACCAGCGGACGCAAAAAAGCGCGTTCTGGTAAAGGTTTCTCAGCAGTTATGGTCCGTCAAAAATGGATGCTTTCCGAGCTGTCCAAGCTAGGCCCCAAGGTAAAGACTCAACTTGGTTGGCAAACTGCTCAGATTCGTAATCACCTAAGCCTGGAGAAGACCCACAACAAGAAAGAACAGTCTCCTGCCTCCCATGCCGTTGACGGTGTTGCATTGGCCTCTAGTGAGTTTGTGGGCTACCGCAAGCATTACAAGCAAGGTGTTGATGGCGCTGACTGGTTTGGCGCTGTTCAGACTTCGCTCGACGGTCTATTTCGCATCATCAAACGCCCACCTATTTCCCGCAGACAGCTACATCTAGCTCAGCCTGTCAAAGGTGGAGTAAGACGGAAGTATGGCGGCACCATCACTCGCCACAACGGATTACGGAAAGGTGACTTTGTTCGGGCGGTGAAAGCTGGCAAAGAATTCTTCGGCTGGGTCAGCGGTGATACAAAAACTCAGGTTTCTATCTCCGACTCCAACTGGAGACGACTAGGGCAGTTCACCGCATCAAAAGTAGAACTGATTCACCGCTCTACTGGGCTTTTAGCGGCCCACTGCGCCTAAAGACGCAGTCCCGATTTTCCTCCCCTGCCTAAAGGCTAGGGGTTTCCAACCTGAGGTATTTTCATGAGTTGAAGGCCCGAGATCGCCCATAACCCCATATCAAGTGTCAAGACATGACATTTGCCTATCGCGACAACTAGAAGACGGGGAGCCCCCTGAATTGGCAAAACTGTCGGTTGCAGTCTCGGCATTTGTAGTTTTGTTTGCCTCGCCGCGTTGTTCCGCTCTTTGAAATGTCGCAGGAGCAGCAGGTAGGACAAGTGAGTTCTGGAGTCATCTTTTGCTTTGTGCTACAACAGGCCCGAGCATGTGAGAGGTAAGTTATTACACAATATTTGTCCCATGCAGCCAAGTCTGAAATGTCGGATCTGAGCAGTATTAGAGCTTTAGAGATGCGCTGCTCGCCAGCGATTCAGCGCCGCCGCCAAATCCTGCCGCCGGGGCAGCGCCAGGTTGCCTTGCAGCAAGGTCGTCAGCCCATCCAAGCCATCCCGCTCGATCGCCGCCTCAATCCCATCCAACACCTCCGCCACCGTCGCCTGGCCATCCAATCCCTGGCTATATGACCGCACTAGCGCTAAGGCTTTAGCAACCCTGGTGAGCGATACCAGAGCCTAGGAAGGTACAAATTTATTTCATCCATACGAAGCTTATTTAAGCCTGGATTTTTCGGTACTCCTGTTCTACAATTACCACGTCAGCATAGTGAGGCTAGTAATCATGAAAGAGCAATCAGCCAGGCTATCTGTATACAAAAATGAAGCTCGCAAAGAGTATAACTTATCACCCGAGCAGCGCGAGGAATATAGGCGCACATCTCACGAATCTAGAATGGCCAAGCTGAATGCAGTGAAAAGATTGCATGAGAGAGTACACGTTATTAATACTCCTTTGTTAGATCCCCTATCACTGATGCCCCAGCTAGACCAGCATGGACTAACTGCATTGAGTTTGTTTAGTGGTGGCGGTGGATTAGATTTAGGCGTATCTAGAGCAGGATACAGACACATCGCATCCTATGAACTCATTCCAATTTGTAAAGAAACGCTGCGCTTAAATTGCCCTGACTGGAAGGTTTATGGAGGTCCTGAAGAAGGTGACGTGACCCAAATAAACTGGCAGCCTTACGTGGGAGAAATAGACGTTATCCATGGTGGTCCACCATGCCAGCCGTTCTCAATTGCTGGCGAGCAGAAAGGTCTTCATGATGAAAGAAATATGTGGGGAGAGTTCAATAGAGCAGTTAATACAATCAAACCAAGCGCTTTCATTGCCGAGAATGTTCTAGGTTTACTCAATCCCAAGTTTAATGACTTTGTAAAAAAGTTTATTATCGATCAGCTTTCAGAATACTCAATCGTCAAATTTGAGATGCACGCAGCTGATTTCGGCGTACCTCAAGTTAGGCGGCGTGTGTTCTTCGTAGGCTTTAGAAAACTAGCAGCCTTTAAGGATTTTAAGATTCCACAAGCAACACATTCTTGGAGACATTTACAAAAGCAAAATCAGCCCATCAGTCTATCTCTATTTGAAGCAAGCCTTCCTAAAACCATGGGCGTTCGAGAAGCGCTAGGGTTAACTCATATTGACTATGACGCTTTGGCTCCTACGATTCGTAGTGGTTTTACAGGTAAACGAAATACAACATCAATACTGAACAGCTCCGCAGGCCAGAAATCATGGGGAGAGATGAAAATATGGCCCAATGGAGTTCAAGAAAGTAGAGAATCTGCTTCCGCCTTCCCCGCAAAGCATCAGCATTTTAGACTATCTATTCAAGACGTTGCTTTACTTCAGGGTTTTCCGGAGTCTTGGCATTTTTCAGGAGCAGTCTACCAAAGGCTAGGGCAAATTGGAAATTCCGTCGTTCCACCTGTGGCATACCATGTCGCTAAGAATGTATTAGAAGCACTAGAAAGCTAAGCAGAATTTAAAAAATATTCTCGAACTAAGAGACGAAGGTTTTGAGCATGATCTTGAGTTATTTCAGGACATTCTTTGAAATACGAGAGTGGAATATGCGGATTATTCAGCGTACTCCCCCGTTTAAGTAAATACCGAGCTCGATCCTGGAAAATGTCCAACATTCTATGAGCGCTGTAGCCTGACTCCAAATCTTGAAGCTCTAAGTACTTTTCTTTTGTATACTGATTTTTCTGCACGCACTTTGCATCTGCTAAAGAATAGACTGATTTAGCTCCCAGGATTTTATACATGTCTTCAAGATCAATTTTATTAGGCAGCAAATTTGCCAATTTGAAGTCATTTGAAATATACTGTTCTTTCTTCTGAATCCAAGGCTTTATCTGAGAGGGAGAAGCATATTTGTAATATTCTTTACCCTTCAAGAAAAAACCAATCAGCCAGTGTTTGTCTTGCCATTTTTGAATATGATCAGGCCCAAAATCCCGAACGGTTGTTACGGACCCTTTAGAAGTCGTTTTAAGCTCAAACGGAATTCGTTCACCATCCAAAAGCAAAAAAGCATCTATACCAGAGCGCCCCTCTGCTTCATCTTTCTGAAGCTCAAATAGATCACGCATACTGCTTTCGCGCGCATCATCTTGAAAGTTTGTAGTCATTAGATTTTAGGATGTAACGTATAGAAATATTGCAGCGACTCGCTACGGCGACACATGAAATATTGAATAGACTGAGCCTGCACAGAGTAAATTATTACACAACATTTGTCCCATGCAGCCAAGTCTGAAACGTCGGATCTGAGCAGTATTAGAGCTTTAGAGATGCGCTGCTCGCCAGCGATTCAGCGCCGCCGCCAAATCCTGCCGCCGGGGCAGCACCAGGTTGCCTTGCAGCAAGGTCGTCAGCCCATCCAAGCCATCCCGCTCGATCGCCGCCTCAATCCCATCCAACACCTCCGCCACCGTCGCCTGGCCATCCAATCCCTGGCTGTAAAGCTGAACGAAAGCTGCCGCGATCGCCCTCACCTGCCCGTCCTCCACCAACTGCGCCACCCCAGACAAATCAACCTCCTCCCGGTCAATCGAAAGCCCATCCAGCCCCCGCACCTTCGACTTCACCCGCCGCTCTCCATCATCCTGTTCCCGCTGACGACCCCGGCCATAGCGCTGCCCTCGCCCAGGCTCTCGACGCCCCTCCTCTCGTTGCAAATGCAACCGCCGCGCCGTCACCTCACCGAACCCTTCGCCCCCCTCCGCAATTCGCGCCGTGGCAAACTCCGCCGCGATCGCCTTTGCCTCCGCCGTCACATCCCGAGGCAAAAACTGATCCATGGCAATCACCTGATCCGCCGCCTCAAAGTAATCGCCACTGCCCCCCATCACCAGAATTGTCGAAACACCTCGTTCGTCACACAACTGCCGCACCTTATCCACAAAGGGCGTAATCGGCTCCTGCTCCTTAGCGATTAGGGCCTGCATCCGGCGATCGCGAATCATGAAGTTCGTCGCCGAGGTGTCCTCATCCATCAGCAAGGCCCCCGCCCCCGCCTCCAGCGCCTCAAGGATGCTGGCCGCCTGGGACGTACTGCCACTGGCATTGGGCGTGGAAAACTGCACCGTCGATTGGCCCAGGGGCAAGTGATTAATAAACGGCGACAGGTTCACCCCCGCCACGGCTCGGCCATCCTCTGCCCGTACCTTCACCGCGCTGGGATCAGTCACCACCAGCTCCCGACCATCGCCGGGAATATGGTCGTAAACGCCCCCCTCGATCGCCTGCAACAGCGTTGACTTGCCGTGGTAACCGCCGCCCACAATCAGGGTCACCCCCGTGGGAATGCCCAGGCCCGAGATCTGGCCCCGGTTGGGACAGTCAAAGCTCACCCGCAAGGACTCTGGGGATTGAAAGCGATCGCATCTTCCAGGGGCCGTTCGTCCACGCCACTGCGCCGCGCCAGCACCGCGCCGTCGGGCACAAAGGCCACCAATCCCCGGCTTTTTAGTTCGCCCCGCAACCAGCGGCTATCCTCCACCGTTTTGACATGCGCCAGCAACTGATTGCCGTCCAGGGCGGGGTAACAGAGCGATCGCGCCACAATCTCCGGCAAATCCTCACAGAACATCGCCGCCGCCTGTCGCCCCAAGATCCGCCGTCCCTGGGCAGGCAGGCCCACCGTAAACCGGGCTTCTAGCGGCCCCCCAGCCTTCAGTCCCCCATGCCAAATCACGCTCGTCCGCACCAGCACCGCCTGACTGGGCCGCGCCATCTCAATCCGCCCGCTGCCCCCCGAGCCCCGACTCTGGCCCAACTGCCGCGCCACCTGACCAAACTGCCGCGTCAAGAAATCCGTTAGCCCCAAAATGCGGCTCTCACTGGCCGAGAGTTCGCCCGGCAACTGTGCATAGTCCGCTTCCACCAGCACCCGGCAAAGGCTCGGTGCCGCAAAGGGGTCACCCTGGACCTTATCAATGTACAGCGTCCAGCTCTCCGCCTGATAATCGCCTCGAATCGACTTATAGGCCCCGTAGCTCTGTCCATCCAACCCCGACAAAATATCCCAGAGATCTTCCAAATTCTGCACAGCTCTACCATCCTCTACGTCCTACTCCCCATTCCCCATCACCCATTCCCCATAGGCAACTCATAATGCCCCCAAGCCCAATGCAACATCGCCCCGGATAACAAACCTAGTATTGCAAAAATTGAAAGATAGAAAAAGGCAGACCAATGGTTTAGCTTCGCCAACTGAAAATCGAATCTCGCCAGGGAAATCGTACTGAGTAACAACATGCCCTTCGCCAAAATCTCCATGTGAACCAACAGCAAAATCGAAAGACTGGTCAACAAAATAACGGTGAAAAACATTTTAGTATCCGACTCAAAGGCTTGATGGAGCCAGCGCCGAATGCCAGCCAAAGGCTCAGTAAATACTGCAATTGTCACCAGGGTAATCAAGGCCGCCCCCGGCCAAAAGAGCTGGGGCCAAGCGGCCAATAGGGCAAAGGACTGGGTCCAGGTCTCCCGATACAGAGCCCAATTCCAGCCCACCACCAAATAAGCCGCAAACAGCAGCAGCAGGGAAACCGGGATGAGACGATAGGGCTTAGGAAACAGTGACACAGGCAATGGCAGGGAGGGCAAAAACAGCTTGACTCAAAGATTGATCGAAATGGCCTCAACCGGGCAAGTGGGAATGCACTGCTCACATCACCACACACGACGCGATCGCGTGAAACTCAGCTTAGCGGTTTTGGGGTCCAGCTTCAGCGCCTCCGTGGGACAAACACCCGTGCAAAGGCCGCAGTGAACACAGACATCTGCATCCACCGTGATTTCCTGGCTCACGAGGGACACTTGAACCTGGCGCGATCGCAGCCAGTCTAGGGAATCATTCAGCTCGTCAATTTCCCCCGACAGCTCCAGCACCAGCGTCCCCACGCGATTGGGAGCCACCTGGGCACGGATGATATTGGCCGCCACATTAAAATCCCGCGCCAGCAAATAGGTCACCGGCATCTGGGAGGTTTCGCGAGAAAAGGTCAGGGTGACACGCTTTTTCATAGCAGGGCTAGCCGGTGGAATTGATCTGGGGAATTACACTGGAAGGTGAGCCCCTCATATTATGACCCGACTGAGCAAGACCCATGGCTGAGCCCAAGACCACCAATTCATCTCCATTGAGCCCCAGCAGCAGCCTCCGCAATGGCATCATTGCCCTAGTGGCCACCGCCCTAACAGTTTCCATCTTCTTCGGCCTGCGATTGCAAAACACGGTACCGACCCTGGGCAGCATGGCCGCCGCCGCCGTACCCTTGGACGTCGCCTTGAACAGTGGCAAACCCTCCCTGGTGGAGTTTTACGCCGATTGGTGTACCAGCTGCCAGGCCATGGTCGGCACCATGGCAGAGCTGGAACAGCGCTATGGCGATCGCCTCAACTTCGTCATGCTCAACGTGGACAACGACAAATGGCTGCCCGAAATGAGTACCTACAATGTCGATGGCATTCCCCACTTTGAATTCTTTGACCGCGACGGCCAGACCGTCGCCGCCAGCCTGGGCGAGCAACCCCCAGCGGTGATGGCAGCCAACCTAGAGGCACTGGTAAACCAAACTTCCCTGCCCTATGTCCGGGCTGTCCGGGCCCAGGGTGATGGCCCAGGTGGCCCAGGTGGTGGCCCAGATCAGAACCCAGACCAGAACCCAGTTACGGGCAAGCTCTCCCCCACCGATCGCGGCCTCAGCACAACCCGGCTCGGCCAGAGCGATCCCCGCAGCCACGGAGCCCAGGTCAAATCCTAGTACAGCAGGGTGGAAGTTCTGAGGCTCGCTTGGGCCGACCTCATCCCCCAACCCTTTCTCCATCAGATGGAGAAGAGGAGCCGGATCGAAGCCTCTCTTCCCTTGTGGGAGAGGGGTTGGGGTGAGGGAGCCAAACTTACGCCCAAGTCTACTAGCCTCGGTTCTTAATCGTCATCACCCGAACCACCTGCTGGGCCAGGTCGCTGTCGATGCCCAGCTTCCCCTGCAAATCCTGTAGAAAAGTCTCCTCCTCCTCGGTCACCACCCCATCGGCCAGGACCAAATCCGTCGCCACCGTAAAAGCTGTCTCCCGCAGGTCTGGTTCGAGGGAATCCTTGGCAGAGACAACCAGGGCCTCTACACCACTGTGCTGAAGCCTGGCCAACAGCTTATCGAACAGCCGACGCATCATGTCATCGCTGTAAGCTTTGAACAACTGCATGTGGGAGAGAATGAAGGGGATGCTCTGGGCTTCCTCTTCCGAGAGATAGCCATCGGAAGCCACAGCTGCCAGGGCGATCGCAGCAAAGGCCTCCGGACTGCTCAAAGCAGCGCCATCATCTAACTGCTGGGTCACCTTCACCTGCTTCGTCACCTTGTCAAATAAGCCCATGGAGCCCGCTTCCCTTCGAAATCAATGCGTTTTACGGAACATTTCTGCGACAGAGAATGTTTGAAATTTGAAGAGAATGTTTGAAATTTGAAGATTGTGGTCTGGCCCCATCGCTGCCTTACCCACTTTCCAAGCATTCCCTAGGGCCCATCATAGGCAATCTCTCGCCAACTATCGTCAATAGCTCGCGTCAATCTAGGGCTTTGCCTGGGGCCAATCGGTCGAGAATGCCAGACCTGTCCCTATAATTGAGACGTAGAGAATCAATAAGATTTGCCACAGCATTGAGGATTCCCCTGCCCCGACGGGATGTCCCTAAGGGAGAGCGCTCCGAACCCAACCATCACGGGAGCCTTAGTTTCCTCAATCTCCCTGACTCAATCTTGCCGGTCTCAGCACCAGCGATTCGTCCCAGCACCCCGCCCGCGAGGACCCCATGGCCAACGACCCGTCCAGCTCCGCCCAAAACACCCCCAGCCGCCAGAGCCTTAAGCGCGATCGCCGCGCAGCCCAGTCCGCCAGCCCAGCAGGCACTGACCCAAGCCAGCCCGCCAGCGCAGCGTCCAACGGGGCCTCCAACGGCCAGCCCAGCCCCGGCCAGCCAGTCCCCGGCAGCGAAGCCCCGCCCAAGCCCGGCAGCATTGAGCAAACCCACGCCCTGGTTGTCAGCTCCCGCCGCAAGCGCTACACCGACAACCGCCCCGTAGACCCCAGCCCCATCCAGGTCTCCCAAACGGTGCGCATGGCAGGCCTGAGGCCGATTGGAGCTTCGCCGAACATCAACGGCTCCCCTAGCCCCAACTTCACCCAGTCGCCCCAGATCATGAACCGGCCCATCGCGCCCAACACCAGTCCCGCAGATGAGGAAATGTTGGGCTATTTGGACTAAACCGCCAGCCTGATCTCGCCCATTTGACCCGCCTTTGTTCCTGAATTCCGAGTAAATTTCCCTTGGCTCCTTCCGATTCCTCTCCAGTTCTCCAACGCCTGCCCCTGGTGGTGGGTGCCCTGGGCGGCATGCTGCTGTTAATCAACCGCGCCTTCACCCCCGTCTTGGTCACCTCCCAATCCCGCTCCGATGCCCTCGGCATCATCCTCAGCGCCCTGCTGATCCTCACGGGGCTACTGTGGCAGCGGGTGCAGCCCAAGCTGCCGGAAGCGGTAGAGCTGGTGGGCAGCGAGGGGTTTGATTTAGATGAATCCCTGCCCGAAGCCGTCAAGCTGGAGCTGGCTTGGGTGACCAAGCTGCTGTTGACCAATACGGCGACGCGATCGCTCCTGATCTGGTATGACGACCGCGTCATTGCCCGGCGGGGCATCCTGGTCGAACGGGAGATGGAGGAGCCGGGGATCATCGTCGATCGCGTCATGGAGACTGAGAAGCCAGTCTACCTGGTGGATCTCAAGCTCTATCCAGGCCGGATTGAATTTGATTATTTGCCCGAAAACATTCAAGGGCTGATTTGCCATCCCCTGACCGATCCCAGCGACGATGGCGAGGAAAGTCGCGGCGCATTGATTTTGGCAGCCAATGCCCCCCGCAGCTATAGCGAGCAGGATGAAGCCTGGATTGAGGCTATGGCCCAAAAGCTATCCCAGACGCTGGCTCAGTCTCTGGAGGCCTGATCAACCCCAGCCGCAGTACCAGCCAGTCGCCGTCCCCCTGCGCAGGCAGCAGGAGCATCTATGGATCCCAATCGGTTTAGTGAGGTTCGGTCAATTCAGCTTCGGGGCCTGGGCAGTTTGCTCTTGGGCTTGGTGGCGCTGTTTGCGCTGATTTCCATCCTGCCCGATTGGTTTGTGGAGCTTTCGACCTTTCTTGTCGCCCTAGTGGTCATCGCCCCCATTGTTGGGTTTGTGGGCCTGCGCTGGTGGCTCAATCGCAATATTGTTCAGGGCAGTTGCCCCGTCTGCGCTGCTCCCCTGAGTGCATTGCAGGGCAGGCCCCTGACCTGTCCGAGCTGTGGTGAGTCGCTCTTGGTTAAGGATCGTCAGTTTGTGCGCCAGACGCCGCCGGGCACGGTGGATGTGGAAGTGATTTCCTCCCAGGCGATCGACGATTAGACCTGGCTGGGCTGACTGGGCCTAGCGCTTCACCGAGGGATGCAAGGCATGTTCGAGGCTAGGCAGTTCCTCTGGGGCGACGCAGCCCTCTTCGGTAATCACAGCGGTGATCAGGGCCGCTGGGGTGACATCGAAGGCGGGATTGTAGAATTCAGTGCCCGCAGGACAGATCGGCTCTCCCCAGGTCAGGGCAATCTCAGCGGGATCCCGCTCTTCGATGGGAATCTGGGTGCCATCGGGGAGGCTGAAATCCACCGTGGAGAGGGGAGCCGCCACGTAGAACGGAATGTTGTGGGCCTTGGCCACGAGGGCCAGACTGTAGGTGCCGATTTTGTTGGCGGTGTCGCCGTTGGCGGCGATGCGATCAGCCCCGACGATCACCAGATCAACCATCCCCTGGGCCATGCAGTGGGCGGCCATGCTGTCAGTAATGAGCGTGACTGGAATGTCTTCTTGGATGCATTCCCAGGTGGTCAGCTTCGCGCCTTGGAGCCGGGGCCGCGTCTCCCCCGCATAGACCCGCTCCAGCCGCCCCGATCGCCAGGCCGATCGCACCACTCCCAGGGCAGTGCCATAGCCCGCCGTGGCCAGGGAGCCCGTATTGCAGTGGGTCATGATCCGCAGTTTTTCGGGGCGATCGGGCAAAATATTCAACCCCTGCTGGCCGATGCGGTAGCAGGTTTTGAGGTCTGAGAGGTGGATCTCCTGGGCTTCGGCTAGGAGTTCAGCCACCCATGCCTGGGCCGTGGCGGCTTGGCTGTGCTGGGCCAGGCCAGTCATGCGATCGATTGCCCAAAACAGGTTCACCGCCGTGGGACGCGTTTCCCGCAGCATGGCCGCCACTTCCGCCAGCCCAGCGAGGAAGCGGGGGCGATCCCAGTCGCCAAGGGTTGCGGCCAGTTCCTTGGCCCCCAGGTACATGCCATAGGCGGCGGCCACGCCGATCGCCGGAGCTCCCCGCACAATCATCGTGCGAATCGCTTCGGCCAGGTCGCTGGACCGGCGGATGTCCACCAGCACATATTCCCGAGGCAGGCGGGTCTGATCGATCAGGAGAATGTGATCCTCACACCACAAAATCGGATACACCTGGGTAATGCCGGACATGTCCGCAGCATCGGCAGGAGAATTCG
Organism: Synechococcales cyanobacterium RM1_1_8; assembly: GCA_012032745.1. Taxonomy (GTDB): domain Bacteria; phylum Cyanobacteriota; class Cyanobacteriia; order PCC-9006; family JAAUQQ01; genus JAAUQQ01. The sequence continues at coordinate 2,956 of JAAUQQ010000025.1, read as the reverse complement.
GCAACATGGCTTGACCTCAGCGGTGGAGAGAGAATGGGGCTTGCAGGTCGCTTGCGGGTAAGCCCTGACAAGGCTGCAAAACAAAGCTGCAAAAATTCTAAGGGGTTCCGTGGTGATTTCAGCGCGATCGCGCCCACAGCTCCGGACAAGCAGGGGCGATCGCACGACCTAGAGCGCACAACCTAGTTCGCCCCTGCCCAACGTCCCACCCATCCGGAACTCCAAAACTGCATTTCTCGCCCGCTGGGCGATTTAAGCCCCAAATTTGCCAAAATATTTCTTAAGCTTTATCAAACCCGCGTTGGCCCCTCGGGCGAAGTATAGGATTATGTTATCAAAGCCTAGGATTTGTGCTGGCTAGCGCTGGGTCCGAGGGCACAGCATCCCTGTAAAATCCCTTTAAAAAACCATATATCAGCCCAGTTTGGGCGTGTCGTCGAGCCTTATATGTCCAACGCCGATCCAAAAGCGTCTGCCCCATCCAACCTCGCCCCTTTTGCCGCCACGACGCCGCTCTACTACGTCAATGACGTTCCCCACGTGGGCAGCGCCTACACCACCATGGCCTTGGATAGCCTCTGTCGCTACCAGCGGCTGCGGGGGCGGCCCACCCTGATGGTGACCGGCACCGATGAGCATGGGCAGAAGATTCAGCGCACGGCGGAGAAACATGGGCGATCGCCCCAGGAACACTGCGACCAGATCGTCGGCAGCTTCCAGGATCTGTGGCAACAGCTCAATATCCGATACGATCGCTTCAGCCGCACCACCGATGAACGCCACCGGGCGATCGTCACGGAGTTTTATCAGCGCGTCGAAGCCCAGGGCGATATCTATCTCAGCCAGCAGCAGGGGTTTTACTGTGTCGGCTGCGAAGAGTTCAAGGAAAAGCGCGATCTGATTGACGAAAAATTCTGTCCCCTCCACCCCAACCAGGAAGCGGAATGGCGCGATGAAGAAAACTACTTCTTTCGCCTCTCCAACTATCAGGAAAAGCTGGAAGCCCTCTACGCAGCCAATCCCGACTTCATCCAGCCCCCCAGCCGCCGCAACGAAGTCCTCAGCTTTGTCAGCCAGGGCCTCAAGGATTTTTCGATCTCCCGTATCAATTTGGACTGGGGCTTTCCCGTGCCCGGCGATGCCAGGCACACACTCTACGTCTGGTTCGATGCCCTGCTGGGCTACGTCACCGCCCTGCTGGAGCCCGAGGATGAGCCCACCCTGGAGAACGCCACGGCAAGATGGTTTCCCTTTAGCCTGCATCTGATCGGCAAGGACATTCTGCGCTTCCATGCGGTCTATTGGCCAGCGATGCTGATGTCGGCGGGACTGCCCGTGAGCGATCGCGTCTTCGGCCATGGCTTCCTAACCAAAGATGGCCAAAAAATGGGTAAAAGCCTGGGCAATGTGCTCGATCCCGTCGCCTTGATCAACCGATACGGCTCCGATGCCGTGCGCTACTACTTTCTCAAGGAGATCGAATTTGGCCGCGATGGCGACTTCAGCGAAGCGCGTTTTGTCGATACCCTGAATGCGGACCTGGCCAATGATCTGGGCAACCTGCTCAACCGCACCCTGGGTATGGCCAAGCGCTACTGCGATCTGACCGTGCCCCAGCTCTCGGGTGAGGATTTTCCGGCGGATCACCCCCTGAGGCAGATGGGGGATGGTTTGGGCGATCGCATCGCCATCGCCTATGAAGCCCTAGCCTTCCGCGAAGTTTGCACCAGCGCCCTCAGCCTGGCCCAAGCCTGCAATAAATTTCTCGATCAAGAGGCCCCCTGGAGCCGCTACAAAGAAGGCAACCAGGCCGCCGTTGAGTCCATCCTTTACGCTGTGCTAGAGTCCGTGCGTCAAGTGGCCTACCTGCTTTCCCCCGTGGTGCCCAACCTGGCCAATGCCATCTATCAGCAGCTCGGTTACAAGCTGGACTTCAATGCCGTGACGGCAGCCGTTACGGGCGGGGCCATCACGCACAAGTCAGCCTCCCTGGCCTATGGAGAGCAGTCCCAGTGGGGTTGTTTGCCTGGGGGACAGCTCATGGAGCAACCTTCTCCGATTTTTGCCAAGCTTGAACTGGAATCCGTTTAAATTATTTTCCAAGCTCCCCTCTTTTTGGGGGATCCTGGTCGAGGCCGAGTTTTCAGCATTCTTTTTTAGACCCTTTTAGACCTGCTTTTGGGGTCACCTTTTTAATAAATAAGGATTTAGCCCTGTATGATTCAATCTCTGGATCGAGATCCCATCTTTACGCCGGAGCAGGTCTTGGAAAACCGGGGCCGGGTGGCGATCTTTATTGATGGCTCCAACCTATTCTATGCCGCGCTCCAGCTCGGTATGGAAATTGACTACACCAAGCTGCTGGTCCGGTTAACGGGGGGGTCGCGGCTGCTGCGATCGTTTTTTTATACGGGCGTAGATCGCAGCAATGAAAAACAGCAGGGCTTCTTGCTCTGGATGCGGCGCAATGGCTACCGGGTCATTTCCAAGGATTTGGTCCAGCTCCCCGATGGCTCTAAAAAAGCCAACTTGGATGTGGAAATTGCCGTGGACATGATGGCCCTAGTGGGCTCCTACGACACCGCTGTCCTCGTCAGCGGCGATGGGGATCTGGCCTATGCGGTCGATGCCGTCAGCTATCGAGGGGTGCGCGTCGAGGTGGTCAGCCTGCGCTCCATGACCAGCGACAGCTTGATCAATGTCGCCGATCGCTACATGGACCTGGAACAAATCAAAGGCGACATCCAAAAAAATTCCCGCTATCCCCATCGCATTGCCGATCCCGATCGCAGCACCAGCAAGCCGAGCGAGCCCGAGGAGCAGCCAGATTTACTCTAGTACAGCAGGGCGAAAGTTCTCAGGCTAGCTTGGGCCGACCTCATCCCCCAACCCCTCCTCCATTTGATGGAGAAGGGGAGCCGGATTGGAGCCCCTCTCCCACAAGGGGAGAGGGGTT